>CBIHRE010000324.1:0-6070 GCA_966212385.1 uncultured Akkermansia sp.
CTCGTAGTCCTCGTAGGTGATGTTGAGGCCGCGGATCTCCTCGGCGTGGCTGTCCATGCCCATGCCGTCGTGGTAGAATCGGAGGTCCATGGGCGCGGCGTCGGGCGACCAGAGCCAGACGGTGACTTCGCCGAGCGCGGTGTGGGCGGAGCGGATATCGAGCTGGGCGGGATATTTTTCCCAGAAATCACGGACGCCGAAAACGAGGCCGCCGGAGGGACCGCCGAGGTAGCCCAGGCCGGCGGCGCGGCGGCCGGCGGCGGATTTGATCCAGCCGTGGCCGGGCTTGGTGCGCTTGCGGATCTCGAAGCCGTCCGAGGAGAGCTGGGCGAGGGTGTAGTCGCCCCAGGCCGGGACGAGGTCGAGGTTGTTGGCGACGGCGGGACTCCATTTCGCCAATGGCGGGGTGGCGAGGCCGGCGATTTGCGCTTCGCGCACGGCGGCACCGGGATCGCGGCGGAGGCCGGTGATACCGCGGATGGCCTCGGCGAAGAGGCCGTCGTTTTCGCCGGAGAAGCGGACGTGACGGTCGTGCGGGGCGTCGGCGAGCGGAACGTCGAAGCGGACGCCGAGGCCGTGGAGGAAGTCTTTGTTTTCGTCTCCATCGAAGACGAAGGAGTGCATCATGCGCAGCGCTTCGCCGTCGGCGTGCAGGTAAATGCGGACGACAAAGGGCAACCAGGTGCGGTCGCGCGCGGTCGATTTTTGGCGTCCCTCGATGCGGACGACGGCGCGCACGGGGCCGGATTGCTCGACGACGACGCGTTCGGTCTCGCCTTGGAAATTTTCCGCGGGGGAGACGAGGTCGGGCTGGTCTTTGCGGAGGGAGACGAGACGACCGGCGCGGGCGATTTCACGGTCGCCGTGGCGAAGGCTGGAGATCAGGGCGGGGCCGCGGCGAGGGATGACGCAGGAGACGAGGGCGTTGGCGATCTCGACGCTGTCAGCGGTTTCCCGGACGACGACGGGATCGGCGGGAATGGCCGGGGACGCTCCGGGAACGAGCGTGAGGCTTTCGGTGCGGCCGGCGTCGGCCGGCAGGGAGTGGGCGCTCCACTTGAGCGAGCCGTCGGGCCAGGTGGCGAGCGGCCAGGACTGGAGGGGAATCGACACGCCGGCGGAGTCGCGGATCGCGAAGGACGAGCCGGCGGGAACGCTGCCGCGTGGCCAAGGCACGCCGAGAGTGGCGCCGGGTTGTTCGGCTGGAATGCCTTCCAACCACCGGAGCACGGCCCGGCCGGATTCGGCGGAGCCGGGCGGGGTGACGGAGGCGGGGGCGGGCGAGCCGGCTGCCTTGGACGAGGACTCCGCGAGGGCGAGCGAGCCGAGGGGGAGCGCGGCTGCGGCGAGGGATCCGTTTTTAACGAAGGAACGGCGGGTCAGGGGCATGGGAAGTCGAGCCCGCGCGCTTGGCGGGGATCAAGAGGGGCTGTGAAAGGTGTCCGGCGAAGGCGGACATCCTCGAGAAAGACGGCGAAACGCGGCCGGGGTGACGCGTGCGTTTCTTGCGTTTGCGCGGCGCCGATGGCGCCTTGCAGGGGCGATCTTCGGGCTAGGCGAGGTAGAACACCTCGGTGAGCGGCTGGGCGACGGGGCTGTTGTCGGGGTTGGCCGGCATCACGTCCGCCATGTGTTTCCACCAGCGTTTGCAGACATCGGTGTTGGCGATGGCCTGCCAACGGGCTTCGTCCTCGATCTCGGCGTAGCCGAAGAGCTGGCGCGTTTCCGGCAGGAGGTGGATCGAGTAGTTATGCACGCCGTGAGCGCGCAGCACGTCCTCCAGCTCCTTCCAGATCGGCTGATGGCGGCGGGCGTATTCCTGTTCCTGTCCGGCGTGGACGGACATCACGAAGGCTTTGCGGATCATCGGGCGGCGAGAAGGGCGGAAGCGAAGGGGGGATTGGAGGCGAGCGAGGTGCCTTCGGTGAAGGCGCGGCCAAGATTGACAGCCAGATCGCGGACACAAGGGATCTCCGATCGGAGGGCGGGATCGGTTTTCCACTCGATGCTGCTCGCGGGGAAGGTTTGAACCTCGGCGCTCGTGTGCACGGCTTCCACGAGGCGGGTGTGCGCCTCGGCGAGGGCGGTGGTGCAGACGAAGGTGGACGGATCTTCGAGTCGGGCGAGGACGGCCGCGAACATGAGCTGCCGGCACTCCTCGGTGGAGGGGAGGGGGAAAACGCGGCGGTGGCCTTGATCGTCGATGATGACGCAGCGCTGCTCGTGCCACCACTCCGCGCGGCCGGAGGAGCCGCGGATGGAAATCTCGGGCTGGCGCGTGTCCTGGATGGCATGGCTGACGCCGAACCAGAAGCGGGTGCCGGCGGCGGAGCTCCCGCGGACGACCGCGGTGTCGAACATCTCGATGTCGTGGGCGCGGAAAAGCTCGGCGGATTCGATGGAAACGTGTGCGGACTCGCCGGCTGAGGGACCGGCGAAGAACAGCGAGAGGTTCACGAAGTGGGCGAAGGCGTTGTTGAGCGGCGAGTCGAGCACCGAGGCGCCGTCGGCGGAGGCGCGTCCGGCCCAGTGGTTGCGCGCAAAGTAGGAGCGGGCGCGTGGCCAGAGACCGATCATGCGAACGTCCTCGATGCGCCCGATGACGCCGCTCAGGAGCTGGTTTTTCAACCAACGGGCCTCGAGCGGATACAGGTCTTGGAAGCCCACGGCGACAAAGCGACCGGAGGCGGCCTCGGCGCGTCGGATCGCCTCGGCGTCGGCGACGGAGCCGGCGAGCGGTTTCTCCACCAAGACATTCATGCCGGCGCGAAGGGCGGCGATGGTGAGGCGGGCGTGCCACTGGATTCCGACCGGGATGCCGCAGAGGTCGACGCGGCCGCTTTCGCGGCTAAAAAAATCATCGGTGTTCCTGTAAATGACGGCTCCATGTCCCTTCAGCTCCGCCACGATTTCGGGCACTTGGTCGGCGTTGATGACCACGGCGGCAACGAGCTGGATCGCTTTGCGGGCGAGGGCCTCGCGCACGAGTTGCAGATAGATGGTGCCGTAACCAGTGACGCCGATAAGCGCGACGCGAGGCAGACGAGTGCCGGAAGGGGAGGGCATGGTAAAAAGGGGATGACCGATGGCCGAGGGGGCGGAAAAAGCGATAATCCGCTTGTCCCGAGGGGCGACGCACCGCAGGTCTGACAGTCAGAGTTCTACCCCACCATGTCCGTCCCGTCCCTTCGTCAACTCGCGCAGCAGCTTGGGCTTTCTCACACAACGGTTTCCGAAGCCTTGCGCGGCAGCCCGAGGGTGAAGCCGGCCACGCGGGCGAAGGTGATGAAGGTGGCGAGGGAGCTGGGCTATCGGCGCAATCCGCTGGCGGGTGCCTTGATGTCGGAGATGCGTCGTTCGCGCGCGGGCACTTTTCGCGGGGTGTTGTCGGTTTTGGATCTCGACGGCCCGGAAGGGCGGACGCCCGGGGGCGTGCGTTACCATCGGGAACTGGCCAAAGGGGCGACGACGCGCGCGGAGGAGCTCGGCTTCAAGGCGGACGCTTTCGCGGTGGGCAAGGGCGGGCTGTCGCTGGAGCGTTTGGACACGATTCTGCAGTCGCGCGGCATCGGCGGAATTTTCCTCCTGCCTGTGCGCGAGACGCCGGATCTCACGCGGCTCGATTGGACCCATTTTTCCGGTATCTACGCCGACTACGTGATCGAGCGCCCGGGCTTGCACGCGATTTGTCCGGACCATTATCGCGGCATGATGACGGCTTTGGACCGCCTCCGCGCGCTCGGCTATCGTCGTCCGGGCCTCGTGCTCCACGCCTCGCACGATGCGCGTATCCTTTATCGGTGGGAATCGGCCTACCACGCCTACCAGACCCATCATGACGGCATGACGCGCCTGCCGCCGCTCATCATGAGTCTCACGACCGAGGCGGAGTTCGGCGTGTGGTTTCGGACCGTGAGCTGCGACGTGGTGCTGGCGCATTCGCCGGTGGTGAAGACTTGGATGGAGGCGGCCGGCGCGCGGGTGCCCGAGACGCATGGTTTCTGTTGCCTCAACGTCCTCAACAGCACCGATCCCTGCGCGGGGCTGGATCTGCAACCGTCCCTGCTGGGCGCCCGCGGCATGGAGCTTCTGATCGGTCAGGTGCTGCGCAACGAATGCGGCGCGCCGGAGCTGCCGATGACGACGACGGTGCCGACCGCGTGGGTGGATGGTCCGACCTTGCGCAAACATTGACCTGGCGATGCGTGCCGTGATCGGACGCCTGGGCTCGCGGATGGCGCTCGGCGCGATGGGAATCCTCGCCGTCGCACCCCTGCGCGCGGATGCGTTGCAGGTGATCGTCGACGATGCGTGGAGCGGCGCGACGGGTTGTCATTTCTCGGGGCGCATGGTGGAGCGACGGGCGCTGGACGAGGGCGCGCGTGGCGCAGGCAAACGGCTCTACCACAATACCCGGCTGCTGCTGACGAGCGGCGAGGAAGGCTTCGTGACCTGGCGCGCCGCGGGCTGCGAATGGACGACGCGGGTCGACGACGACGGCTATTGGACGCTCGCGATGAGTCCCGCGCCGCTAATCGCTCCGGGGTGGCATCCGATCGAGACGAAACCTCCGCGTAGTTCCGAGGCGGGTCTGCTGGTCGTCGATCCGCGGAATCGGTTGGGGCTCATCTCGGATCTCGACGACACGATCGTGGTGAGCGAGGTGCTGCGGAAACGCGTCCTGTTGAGAAACAGCCTGGCGGTCGCTCCCGGGGAGCGCGTGGCTGTTGCGGGCGTGGCGGAGCTTTATCGGAGGCTCCTAGAAAAAAATCCGGCGCCCGAGACCGCGGCGGTTTTTTATGTGTCGGCTTCGCCGAAGCAGCTCACCGACAACCTGAGGGCGTTTTTGCGAGCGAACGACTTTCCTCGGGGGGTGCTGCGCTTGAAGGAGCTTTCGGAGACGAGCGAGGATTCGCTGACGGGCGAGCAGCGCGCCTACAAGCTGCGGATATTGGGCGAGATTCTGGAGGCGTATCCGCAGGTGCGCTTCATGCTGTTCGGCGACGACGGCGAGCAGGATCCCGAGATCTACGCCGAGTTGCAGAAACGCCGTCCGGATCAGGTGGAGGGCGTGTGGATCCGTCGCGTGCATCCCGATCCGAAGCGGGCGAGATTTGCGGGACAGGCGGATCTGGGCGATCTGTTGAAACCATGAGCGGAGCCCGTCTGCGCATCGTCACCTGGAACATCGCGCACGGACGCGGGCTGCGTCCGATCCAAGGGTTTCAAACGAAGCGTTCCATGCAGGCTCATTTGCGAAGGATCGCGACGCTCCTGGCCAAGTTGGACGCGGACGTCGTCGCCTTGCAGGAGATCGACCAGGATTCGAGCTGGGCGGGAAACTTCGACCACCTCGCCTATCTCCGGGAACACGCGGGCTACGCCTACGCGCTGCACGGCGTGACGACGCGCCGCGAGGGGATTTTCAAGCTTTGCTACGGCAACGCCTTCTTGTCGCGCCACGCGTTGGAGGAGGGGGAGGCGGTCGCCTTCGGCAAGCGGACCTTGGGTGAAAAGGGGTTTCTTTTCGCCGAGATCGACGTGGCGGGAAAGCGCGTGCCTTTGATCAACCTGCACCTGCACTACCGCTCGCGGCAGGCGCGTCTGGACCAGGTGGGGCAGGTGTTTCGTTATCTGGCGCAGCGGCACAACGCGCGGTCGCCCTATTGGAGCGTGCCGCCGCTCGTGTGCGGCGACTTCAACACCTCGGGCAAGGCGAGCGACGCGGCGGCGGGCCTGTTGGCGGAGCTCGATTATTTCGGCTCCTACGGGTTGCACCCGCGCGACGGGAAGACCTTTCCGTCCCCCTTGCCGACCCGTCTGCTGGATTTCGTGCTCGTGCCGGCCGAGCTTCGCGTGGACCGCTGCGAGATCGTGCGTTCTTGGCTAAGCGACCACCGCCCCGTGTTGGCCGAGATCGCGCTGGGCTAATACAAGCGGCTTGGTGGATTTAGACTTCGGGTTCCGGGGTGGGCGGGCGCGTCCCCGCGCCCGCTGCGTGGATATCGAGCCACGGGCGGCGGGACCCGCCCGTGGTTTGCAAACGGAGCCACGCACGCCCTCGCCCGAT
>CBIHRE010000325.1:0-6056 GCA_966212385.1 uncultured Akkermansia sp.
CGGCGACATCGGCCGATAGACTGTGGGGGATGCAAAACCCGAGCCTTTCCCAGATCGAAACAACCCCGCCCGCGGCGGAGACATTCATCACCGACGACGAGGCGCCGCCAGTCTCGCCGGCCGGCGGTCCCCCGGCTTTGCGCCAACGCGAGGTTTGGCAGGGAAAACCTTACCCGCTCGGTGCCACCTGGACGGGGGAGGGCGTGAATTTCGCGCTCTTTTCGGAGAACGCGACCGGCGTGCTGCTCTGCCTCTTCGACGATATCGGACAAGTCGAGGTCGAACGTATCCGCCTCGTCGAGCGCACCGACCAGGTCTGGCACGGCTTCGTCCCGGGACTCCGTCCGGGCCAGCTCTACGGCTATCGCGTGGAAGGGCCCTACGAGCCCGGGCAGGGGCATCGCTTCAACGCGCACAAGGTGCTGCTCGATCCCTACGCGAAAGCGATCGCCGGCGAGATACGATGGAGCGAGGCCATGTATGGCTACCAAGTCGGCCACCCCGACGCCGATTTGAGCTTCGACGAGCGCGACAACGCCGCCGACACGCTCAAAGCGGTCGTCGTCAATCCCGCCTTCGATTGGGGCGCGGATCGCCCGCCGCTGCGCCCGCTGCACGAGACCATCATCTACGAGACGCACGTGCGCGGCTTTTCCAAACTCTGGGACGCCGTGCCCGCCGATCTGCGGGGCACCTACGCGGGCCTCGGCTGCCCCGCCGCGATCGAGTATTTCAAGAAGCTCGGCGTCACCGCGATCGAGCTCATGCCCGTGCACCATTTCGTGGATTCGCAACATCTGCTCGACCGCGGACTGCGTGAATACTGGGGCTACAACAGCATCGGGTTTTTCGCGCCCGAATCGCGCTTTTGCAGCGACGGCGACCGCGGCTCCCAAGTGGAGGAGTTCAAGGCGATGGTGAAGAGCCTCCACGCCGCCGGCCTCGAGGTCATCCTCGACGTCGTCTACAACCACACCGCCGAGGGCAACCACCTCGGGCCCACGCTTTCCTTCCGCGGCATCGACAACCGCGTCTACTATCGCCAAGTCGGCGACGCGCCCCGCTACTACATGGACTACACCGGCACGGGCAACACGCTCGACGTGCCGCACCCCCGCGTCCTCCAGCTCCTCATGGACAGCCTTCGCTACTGGGTGACGGAGATGCACGTCGACGGCTTTCGCTTCGATCTCGCCTCGTCGCTCGCGCGCGAACTGCACGAGGTCCGCAAGCTCGGCGCCTTCTTCGACGTGATCCACCAGGACCCCGTCGTTTCTCAAGTGAAGCTTATCGCCGAGCCTTGGGACGTGGGCGAGGGCGGTTATCAGGTGGGCAATTTTCCCGTGCTCTGGGCCGAGTGGAACGGCCGCTACCGAGACGCCATCCGGCGCTACTGGAAAGGCGACCCGGGCCACATGCGCGACCTCGCCTATCGCCTCTGCGGCAGCGCGGATCTCTACGAGGTCGGCGGTCGCACGCCGACCGCGAGCATCAACTTCGTCACCGCCCACGACGGCTTCACGCTCCGCGACCTCTGGTCCTTCAACGAGCGCCACAACGAGGCCAACGGGGAGGAAAATCGCGACGGCGAAAGCAACAACAACTCCTGGAACTGCGGTCACGAAGGGCTCGACGCCCCCGACGACGTGCTCGCCCTGCGCCGTCGCATGCAGCGCAACCTGCTCGCGACGCTGCTCCTCTCGCAGGGCGTGCCGATGCTGCGCGCCGGCGACGAACGCGGCTGCACCCAGCACGGAAACAACAACGCCTATTGCCAGGACAACGAGCTGAGCTGGCTCGATTGGAGTTTCACGCCGGAGAGCACGGCCCTGCTCGAGTTCACCCGCTGCCTGATCGAGCTACGCCGCCGCCACGTGAGTTTTCGCCGTCCCAAGTTTTTCCAAGGACGGCCGCTGCGCGGAGGCGGAGTGAAGGACATCACCTGGTATGGAGCGAACGGCGACGAGATGGACGACGCGGCGTGGGGCGCGGATTTCGCGAAGGTCGTCGGCATGATGCTCTCGGGAGACGCTCTGCATCTGAACGACGAGCGGGGCCGGCCGCTTTCCGACCACAGCTTCCTGCTCTACTTTAATTCGCACCACGAGGAGGTCCCGGTGCGGCTGCCTTCGTCGAGGCGAGCTCGCTGGGCGCTCCTGCTCGATACCTCCAGGGAGGAGGGCTTCCTTGCCGAGCCGCCGATTTGCCAAGGGGACGCCCGCCACCTGCTGCCGGCACGCAGTCTGACCGTGTTTGTTCTCCGCGAAGGCTCGGGCGACCAGGCCCGTTCGCGTCGCACGCATCGGAGGGTGAAAAAGACCTAGCGCGGGTGTATCTTCAGCCGCCTGCTTGCCCGCTGGTAGATTGATCGCGGGCGAGTTCTCGACCTGCGCGCCGAGCCCCAAAAAAAGAGCGAAGGGGGGAATCCCTTCGCTCCACGCGGATTTGGAATCAGGCGCACGAACGGCCGAGCCGCGTCGCCGAGACGGGAATGCGGCTCGCTTACGCGGCGCTAAATTCGGTCGTGCCGACGCCGGAGCCGTCCGCTTCGGCGCCGTGCGCGCGGCCGCTTTGGTCGGCGGCGGTTTCCTGTCGGGCGAGGATGCGCAACATCTCCGCGGTGGAGAACGGCGCGTCGTCGCGCAGGAGGGATTGTGCCAAGGTCGGCGGAACCTTCGCGATCTCGCGCTCGATGTGCTGGCTGATTTCGTCCAGGAACTCGGCAAGGGCTTCGGGCATGGCGGGTGGTTTTATCGGTTGAATTTTGGAGTGGAAACAGCGCGACCTCATGCCTCGGCGTCGCGTTCCCGAACTGCAAGCCAACGAGGATTTTTCGGGTCCGCTACGGCCACCCCGCGCCGGGGAAACTCCCATCTCCGTTTCGGTGCGGCCTCGCGAGGGGCTCCCCACCTGCGGCGCCCGTGCCCCACCGATGGCCGAGGGCGCCCGGCGTCGTTACGCTTGTGTCACTTAACCGAAACCATGCGCGCAATCTGGAAAGGCTCCATTTCCTTCGGCCTCGTCAACATCCCGGTCTCCCTGCTCTCGGCGACCCGCTCGGAGGAGCTCAAATTCCGCCTGCTCAGGCGCGCCGATCTCAGCCCGGTTAATTACAAGCGCGTCGCCGCCATCGACGGCAAAGAGGTTCCTTGGGATGAAATCGTGAAGGGCTACGAATACGAGAAGGACCGCTTCGTCGTGTTGAAGGACGAGGATTTCAAACGCGTCGACCTCGAGGCGACGGACACGATCGAGATCGTCGACTTCGTGAACATCGCCGAAATCAACCCCGTCTATTTCGACAAACCCTATTACCTCGAACCGCAGAAGAGCGGGGCCGGCGCCTATGTGCTGCTGCGCCACGTGCTCGCCGACACGAACAAGGCCGGAATCGCGAAAGTCGTCATCCGCACGCGCCAGCACCTCGCGGCGGTGAAAAGCAACGGGAACCTGCTCGTGCTCGAGATCATGCGTTTCGCGGACGAGCTCGTGGATCCCGCCGGCATCAAGATCCCCGGCGCGAAAGAGCCCGGCAAGCGAGAGCTCGCCATGGCCCGGGCCCTCGTGGAGCAACTCACCGAGAAATGGGATTCCGAGCGCTACACCGACGACTACCGCTCGGCGCTGATGAAGCTCATCGACGCGAAAGTGAAGGCGGGCGGAAAAGAGCTGCCCACCGCGGCGCGTCCCGCCAAGCGGGCGACGAAGGAGGTCGATCTCGCCGAGGTGCTTCGCCGGAGCTTGCGCGAAGCCGGCGCCGATGGCGGCGCGAAGTCGTCCGCCGACGGGGACTCGGCCGACGGCGGCGGCTCGCCGCGTAAAACCGCTCGTGCGGCCAAGGCCCCGCGCGCCGCTCCGCGCAAGGTCGGGCGCTCCCGCGCCGCCACCGCGTCCCGCCCGCGGGCCAGGGCGCGCGCGGCCTGAGCCCGGTTTCCCGTCACGCCGCGTCCTTCGCCACCATGCCACGCGCCTCTTCCGCCTCCGCTCCGCGCGAGGTCAAGTTCAGCAACCTCGACAAGGTCTTCTTCCCGGAATGCGGCTTCACCAAGGGCGAGCTCGTTCGCTACTACGTCGACGTCGCGCCCTTCCTTCTGCCTCACCTGCGCGGGAGGCCGGTGACGCTGATCCGGTTCCCCGACGGCGTGAACGGCGAGAAGTTCTACGAGAAAAACGCCCCGAAATTCGCGCCCGATTGGATTCAGACCCACGAGGTGCCGCGACGCCGCCACGAGGGCTTCACTCGTTACATCGTCGTCGACGACGCCTCCGCGCTCGCCTGGTGCGCCAATCTCGCCGCGGTCGAGCTGCATCCCTTTTTGCACCGCATTCCTGATCTCGATCGCCCCACGCACGTGGTCTTCGATCTCGACCCGGGCGAAGGGGCGGATCTGCGCGACTGCGCGCGCGTTGGTTTTCTGGTCAAGGCCATCACCGACGAGCTCGGGCTCGAGACCTTCGCCAAGGTTTCCGGATCGAAGGGCCTCCAGATCTACGTGCCGCTCAACACCGCCGTCACCTACGAGGCCACGCGCGCCTTTGCGAAGGGAGTCGCGGAGCTGCTCGAGCAGAAGCATCCCGGGCTCGTGGTGAGCAACATGGCCAAGGTGCGTCGCCAAAAGCGCGTTCTCATCGACTGGAGCCAGAACCACGAGGCGAAGACCACCGTCGCGGTCTACTCGATGCGCGGGAAACGCGAACGCCCCTACGTCTCGATGCCCGTGACCTGGGCCGAGCTGAAGCGCCTCAAGGATCCGATGAAGCTCTTCTTCACTCCCGAGGCCGCGCTGCGCCGCCTGAAGAAACTGGGCGATCTCTTCGCTCCGGTCTTGAGCATGAAGCAGAAACTTCCCGCCGCGTTCGCGTCGATGCGCGAAGACGCCGCCCCCGCGCCGCGGCCCGATTTGTCGGCCTACGAGGCGAAGCGCGATTTCACCCGCACCCGCGAGCCCGAGGCCAAGGCCCCGGCTTCAGGCAAAACGCGCGCGCGCCCGTCCGCGAAGAAGAGCGGCACGGCGCGCTTCGTTATTCAAAAACACGCCGCCACGCGGCTGCATTACGACCTGCGGCTCGAGATGCACGGCGTCCTGAAGTCGTGGGCGGTGCCGAAGGGATTGCCGACCGCGCTCGGCGTGAAGCACGCCGCCATCGAGGTGGAGGATCACCCGCTGAGCTACATGGAGTTCGAGGGCACGATCCCCAAGGGCCAGTATGGCGGCGGCACGGTGATGGTCTGGGACATCGGACGCTACGAACTTCTCGGCGGAAGCCACGCGTCGGGAAACCTCAAGATCCGTTTCGCGGGCAAGAAACTGAAAGGGGAGTGGCACCTCTTCAAAATCCGTTCCGACGATGACAAACCGATGTGGCTCGTGGCCAAATCCGGCCGCGCCGCGAAGCCGTTTACCGACTATCAGGAGAACCGTTCGGTGCTCACGCGGCGGACGATGGAGAGCATCGCAAAGACAGGCGTGGAGTGGGCCAGTGATCGCAGCTGATCAAGGAGGCTCAGTTTTTCGCATAGCGCAGAGGGCGGGTTAAAATACGTCACAATGAATACAATTAATACGTAGTTTAACCTAGCATTGTCACGTAGTCTATGGCTGATGGCTGGCGTGCGACAGGCCGGGCTCCGGCTCGGCTCGGTCGCTTTCATTAAAACCATCCGTCCACTGATATATGCCGAAAAACAACCTTGTCTCCGCCACGCTCACGGCCGCCGACCTGCAGGCCGTTTCCGACGCCCTCGCCACGATCCGGGCGAAGCTGCCCTTCCTCATCGACCTCACCCCGCAGGAGCGCCGCCGCCTGCTGAAGATGGGCGACGGCTCGCGCGCCTTCGTGGAGAAGTCACTGGCCGCCGCGCAGGCGAACCCACAGGTCTTCCCGCCGTCCTTCGATGTGGCCGAATTCGGCCGCGACCTGACCCTCTGGACCCAAGTCGGCCCCCTCGCCGCCCAAGTCGGACAACTTGCCGAGCTGCTGGATGATACGCAAACCGCCTTGGGCTGCGACTTGATGAACGCCGCCGTTACTTCTTACGGTTACCTCAACCAAGC
>CBIHRE010000326.1:0-6053 GCA_966212385.1 uncultured Akkermansia sp.
GACGACGCGATACTGGCCGAACTGGTCGGTGGTGGCGTAGGCGTTTGTGACATTGCGGCCGTCCATTTCCCATACGCGCTTCACAAAATACTCGAGCGTGACGCTGCGACCGTCCTTGGTGTCGTGGTCCTGCGTCTTTATCTCGTAGCCGAGCGGAGTCTCGGTGGTGGTCTCCGGGCGAAGCGTCGGGTGGACGAGGTGGAAAGAGAGGCGCGCGGGTTTCTTGATGCTTTCGAGCACCTCGGGATTGTCGCGGGTGTTGATGCCGGGCATCTGCACCTCGATGCGGCTGGCGCCGACCGCGCGGATGACGGGCTCGGCGATGCCGAAGCCGTTGATGCGGTCGCTGATGATATCGATCGCCTTGCCGAGCTTCTCCTTGCGTTCCGCCTCGGGGATCGCGGACGCGGCGGTGTCGTCCACGGCGAGTGTCACGGCCACGCCGCCCTTGAGGTCGAGACCGAGTTGGAGACGCCCCTTGGACTGGACGAGGAGATGGTTGAGGAGCGCGTTGTTCTTTTTCGCGATGTTGGTCAGCGAATGATCCATCTTCACGCCCGGGAAATACTCCTTGGCGAGGTCGACTTTGCGCTCGTTGGCGAGGTCGCGGAGGGCGATGAACACGGAGGGCGCCTGCTTGGCCTCGAAGCGGGCTTGGGCGTCTTTCAGGAGCGCTTGGAAGTCGGCGTTTTTCGCCTCCACTTCGCTGGCGATAAAGGTCGGGACGTCTCGATCCGTCACGGGCACGAGCGAGAGCACGGCCCACAGCACGATGGCAAAGCTCAGCACGAGCTTCCACAGGTTGCGTTTAAGCATGGTGTTTTATTGGTTTAAAAAGGGGAAGGCGCGGCGCGGGACGCAAGCGGTGCGGTCTGGGGCCGACAAAAAAGGGGAACGGGGCGAAGCGGGGCGGGGTCGAAAGCGGAAGAAGAGAAACGCGAACCAGAGCGAACGAAGCAACGCGGCACCGGCGATCCACCGGTGCCGCGGAAAACGGCGAAGCGGACCTCAGCTCTTCGCGGAGCCGGACTTGCGCACAACCTCGGCGACGTGCCCCTTGGCGATTTCCACCTTCACGCCATCGGCGATGCGCACGACGAAACGGTCGTCTTTCTTATAGGTGATCTCGCCGTAGATGCCCCCGGCGGTGATGATCTCGTCCCCTTGGTCGAGCGAGGCGAGCATCTTGGCGTGCTCCTTCTGCTTCTTGCGCTGCGGCGCGATGATGAGGAACCACATCGCCACAAACATGAACCCCAAGAACAGCAGTTGGGTCGGGTTGCCGCCGCCGGATGCACCGGACGCTTGGGCAAGGATGGGCAACGATTCGGACAGGGAAGTCATTTTCTGATTTGCGGGACGTGGTTTTTAGACGAGGAATCGCGAAATAACCGCGTCCGTCTTCGCGAACGCAAGCCATAACCCGAACACTTTCCCCTCGACCGCCGCCCTCCGCAGGCCCCTTCCCTTTCCTTCTACGTGAAAAGCAAATCCGCCCCCGCCGCGCCCGACTGGTCCACAGAAAAATCCGAGGAGCTCTACGGCTTCAAACGCTGGGGCGCGGGCCACTTCGGCGTCGGCCCCGACGGCACCGTCACCGTTCAGCCGCTCTCGGACGGACGCTCCATCCGGATCATGGACGTGGTCGACGAGGCCGTCTCGATGGGCCTCAAGGCCCCGCTCGTCATCCGCTTCCAAGACCTGCTCCGCCACCGCGTCGAGCAGCTCAACGCGGTCTTCAACGAGGCGATCAAGGAAGAGGGCTACAAAGGCGCCTACCGCGGCGTGTTTCCCATCAAGGTCAACCAGCTCCGCGAAGTCGTGGAGGAGATCGTCACCGCGTCCAAGGGCTTCAACTACGGCCTCGAGGCCGGCTCCAAGCCCGAGCTCATGATCGCCCTCGCCATGCACGAGGGGGCCAACTCGCTCATCGTCTGCAACGGCTACAAGGACCACGACTTCATCCGCATCGCCCTCCTCGGTCGCAAACTTGGCAAGAAAGTCATCATCGTCGTCGAGCAGCTCGCCGAGCTCGACGACATCATTCGCGTCTCCGAGGAGGTCGGCGTGAAGCCCCTCATCGGCTTCCGCGCCAAGCTCCAGACCCGCGGCGAAGGCAAGTGGTCCTCCTCCACCGGCGACAACGCCAAGTTCGGACTCAACACCGCCGAAATCCTCTTCGCCTGCGAAAAACTCCGGAAGGCCAAGCTCACGTCGGCCCTGCGCCTCGTCCATTTCCACATCGGCTCGCAGGTGCCGAACATCCTCACGATCAAGAACGCCGTCATCGAGGCATCCCGCTTCTACTGCCAGCTCGCGAAGATGGGATTCCCCATGGGCTTCCTCGACGTCGGCGGCGGACTCGGCATCGACTACGACGGCTCCCGCACCAACTACGAGTCGTCGATGAACTACTCGATGGCGGAATACGCCCGCGACGTCGTCGCCAACGTCCGCGACATCTGCGATTCGATGGGCGTCCCGGTCCCCGACCTCGTTTCCGAGTCCGGCCGCGCCATCGTCGCCCCCCACGCGATGCTCGTGGTCGAGGTTTTCGAACGCATCAACAAGCGCGAGACCCTCGGCGTGCAGCATCAGCCCAAGGAAAAACACAAGGTCGTCCACGACCTCGAGGCCCTGCTCCGCAACAAATCCAAGCTCGGTAAACTCGAGCGTTTCCACGACGCCGTGCAGAAAAAGGAGGAGGCTCTCTCGCTCTTCAACCTCGGCTACCTCGACCTCGAAAACCGCGCCGCCGCCGAGTCCATCTACTGGCAGATCTGCGAGCAGATCGCCCAGGAAAACCGCGCCGCCGGCTACGTCCCCGAAGAGCTCCGCGAACTCGACCGCCTCCTCGCCGACCAATACGTCTGCAACTTCTCCGTCTTCCAATCGCTCCTCGACCACTGGGCGCTCAAGCAGCTTTTCCCCATCACCCCGCTGCATCGCCTCGAGGAGCACCCCTCCGTCAACGCCACCCTCGTCGACATCACGTGCGACTCCGACGGAAAGATCGGCACCTTCATCGATCTCCAGGACACCAAGGACCACCTCCAGCTCCACCCGCTCAACGGAAAGCCCTACTACCTCGGCATCTACCTCACCGGCGCCTATCAGGACATCATGGGCGACCTCCACAACCTCTTCGGCCGCGTCAACGAGGTTCACGTCTTCCTCGAGGACGACGAGCCCAACGGCTACTACATCGAGGACACCCTCGCCGGCGTCCGCATGAACGAGGTCATCGAGACCGTTCAATACCAGTGGGAAGAGCTCTGCCGCCGCATCAAGAGCCAGATCGACAGCGCCACCAAGAAAGACCTCGTGAAACCCCGCGAAGGCGTCCGCCTCCTCGAGTTCTACGAAAGCCAGATGCTGACCAAAACCTACCTCAACATCGACCGCATCGCCAAAACGGACGACGAGGACGCCCCCCCGCCTGCCAAACCTTCGCGCAAGCGCAAGGGCTGATACCAAAGGCCCTTGGGATTTGGATTATTCCGAGGTGGGCGGGCACGTCCCGGTGCCCGCCGCGTGGAGGGCGAACCACGGGCGGAAGGCCCCGCCCGCCACTCGAAGGTCAATCAGGCGTTGGTCAGATAAAGCCAGTGGGTTGATTGGCCGCTCCGCCAGCCAGCGTGAGCTTCCGCTGCTCGACCGGTCATATTGACAGCACGATCCGGTCGAGAAAACCTGCCATGCCCCAAACGCCCCAAGCCACCCCCGCACCGCAGAGCGACGAAGACTTCGAACTCGCCGACGCCGCCCGGCGAGGCGCCCGGCGCAAAGCCCTGTGGTGGATCTTCGGCGGCTTCGCCCTGCTCTTCGCCTTGATGATCTGCGGCCTCATCGCCGACGAGCCTCCGCCCGACCTCTCCGACCTGCGCGTCACCTTCAAACACCCGCCCGAGGAGCAAAACGCCTACGCGCTCCTCGCCAAGCTCTCCGCCACGCTTCCTCCCGAGCCCGGCGAAAACACATCGGAAGAACGCCACTTCTCCCACATCTTCCCGGCGGACGCCAAAGATCAGGTCGCGTGGGATCAAAGCGTTGTTTCCTCCATCCTGGCCCGCTATCCCGCCGGGCTGGCCGATCAGGTTCGTAGCGCGCTCGACGCCCCCGAATCGGAAGCACCCGAGATCAAATCCTTCTCGGACAGCATCCCCGAGATCGGTCGTTTTCGCTCTCTGGCTCGAGTTCTCACCTGGCAAGCCGAGCGCGCCTGGCACGGCGGCGACCAGAAGACCGCGGTCGAACTCAACCTCTTGGCGCTAAGGCTCGGCCATCGGATCAGCCAAAGTCGGGGCCCGATCATCACCGTGCTCACCGGCACCATGATCGAAGGCCTCGCATTCACCTCCATCCAACGCCACGCGGACTCCGATTCGATCTCCGCGGACGCATTGAGCCACTACCTTGCGCAGATTGATCGATACGAAATCTCCCCCGAAGACTATCACACCGCCTATAAACTCGAGGCCTTGGTCTTCGCCCACGAAGCCCCGAAACTTAAAGGCCAAGTCCTCGCATCCTCCGTCGGTTTCAACAAAACAGCGGCAGCGGCATCCACTCTGCCGGGGCTCTGGCAGCCTAATCGCACCGCCCGATGGCATGCCGAGTGTATCCGCGCCGCCATCTCCGAAACCGACGCCCCCTCCTCCACCCGTCCTTCCGCCGCGTTGGTCAAGATGAGCGAATACTGCGACGCGGTTCCGTGGCCTCGCCGAGCCCAGAATTTAACCGGCCGCGTGGCGCTCCCCATAATCGTTCCGACCCTTGACCCCCTTAACCTGTCCAAGCACCGCATCAGGGCCAGCTTAAGGCTCACCCGCCTATACTTGGCCCTGCGCATGCACCAACTGGAACACGGCGCCTTGCCGGAAACTCTCGCTCAACTCGTCCCCGCCCGCCTGCTCGCCCTCCCCATCGATCCGTTTGACGGGGAACCTCTTCGCTATAGTCGCGCGCTGACCACGATCTGGTCCGCCGACCAGAAACGCCTCACCATCGTCGACGCCGACGGCGATTTCCCCGAACGTCGCATGCCCGCCTACCGTCTCCGCTTTGCCCGCCCGCCGGTCGCCCTGCCTACCTTTGCCGAATACGAAGCCCAGCAGAACCCGCCTCCGGAGCCCGACGAACAAACCATGAGGGAAACCGCGCCCCCGGACGTATCACCCTCCAAATGACCACGCCGCCCGATCCCGCGCTCCGCGCCCTGCTCCGCCGCGCCGACCCCGCCGCGGATCTCCCCGCGCTCCCCGCCCCCGATTTCGCCGCCGGAGTCCACGCCCGTATCCGTGCCGGCGATACCGCGCCGCTTCGCGCCGCCCGCCGCCTCGGTCGCCAGCTCCTCCCGCTCGCCGCCGCCCTCGCCGTCCTCGCCTCGATCGGCGCCGGCTCCGCCGTCGCCTACGCCCGCGAACGCGACGCCCGCGCCGACTCGTTTGCCACCGCCTACGCCCGCAGCATAGATCCTTGGCAGAAGCACGCCGCGTCTCCGGTATCGTCCGAAATCCACGCCGGCCATCGCTCCCCCTGAACGCGCCCGCCCGCCCTTCCCCGCCGTGTCGCGCCGCCCGATCCTAATCGCTTGCCTCGCCCTCGCCGCCGGCCTCCTCGCCTACGGCGTCACCCGCTTCGCCATGCGCGATCCCGCCGGCGCGGAAACCGGAACCCCCGAGGCGCAGCTCGACTGGCTCGCCCGTGAATTCGCCCTCGACACGACCGCCCGCACCGAGGTCGCCCGCCTCCAGGCTGCCTACGAGCCGGTTTGCGACCACCACTGCGCCGCGATCGTCCGCGGCCAGGCCGCGCTCCGCGCCGCGTCCTCCGACCCCGCGGCTCACGCCGCAGCCGAGGCCGAGCTCGCCCGGCTTAAGCAGGTCTGCGCCGAATCGACTCGTGCCCACCTGCGCTCCATCGCCGCGCTCATGACGCCCGCCCAGGCCGAACGCTTCCTCGCCCTGATGGAGCCTCGCGTCGCCCATCGCGAGGAACGCCGCGGCGCCCGGGATCCCGGACAGCGCGCGCCAGGTCCACATCCAGCTCCA
>CBIHRE010000327.1:0-6029 GCA_966212385.1 uncultured Akkermansia sp.
GCGTAGAGGGCGAGTTTGGCGGTCAGGGAACGAACAGCTTTCATTGTATTTGGGGGGGGGGATTTGTCTGCGACCCCGGATGGGCTGACGCAGAGGGGTTGATACACGGCATCGATCCTCCCTGCGGGGGTGGATAAACCGACGTCGGGAGGAGGGGCGCCGACGGGGCCTTTTCAGACTTCTTGTTCGACGCCTTGCAAAGGCTCCGCCGGTTTACCGCATAACCGGCGGTCGGGAAGCATGGAGCCGTCTTGCCAACGGCTTTCCACGAGCGATTCGGCACGCCGGGGTCGCTGACGGCTATTTGTGGCTTTGTGCGGCCACAGCGCAGTGGGAGGCGCCGGCCTGCGGGCATTTTGTCGGCATCCCATCCGCCTAGAGGCGGTCGCTCTCAATCAGGCGGTGCGGCATCGTCTTGTAGATCGGCTCCGGCCGACCAGTCAGGATCCACCCGCCGAGCCTACAACGGTTTCGAGCCGGAACGAAAAACTGCCCGGAGATCGGATGATCCCCGGGCAGTTCGTTCGGCGCGGCGTCAAGGGAGTGCCCTGCGCATAGATGCAGCCGTGTGGTCCGTCGATTAGTAGTGGGCGTCGCGGAAGGCCAGATTGTAGGCGCAACCGTTTTCTTTGTTGGTCCAACGGACATGGCCACCGTTGCGCAGTTCGTAGGTGGCTTCCCACGGGAAAGCGGTGCCGGTGCAGGTGCCTTTGTTGCTGGTTCCCGAGGTCGAGATCAGGACGTTCTGTCCGGCCAAGACCTGCACCAAAGGCGCGACGATACCCCCGGAACCCTTCCAATACTCGGTCTCGTAGCGGACGATGTAGCGGGAGGTCGATCCGCTGGAACGTAGTTCGGTCCAGTCGTCCCGATGCATATGGATCCAATCCCCCAAGAGAAAACCCGCTTGGAATTCTTCGTTGCCGTAGCCCGCAGAGGCGTAGGTCCAGCCGGCGGGCACGCCGCTCTGGATCTTGATCGAGGAGGTGGAGTTCGAAGGCGTGCATTTGGACCGGATCGAATAGACCCTCGAACCGCCACTGAAGTTGTCGTCTGAATACAGGATCACCGAGTGGGAACCCCAGCCTGCGTAGGTCCAATCGAAGGAATCGAGCCAGTCATTGGGACATCCCTTGGCGCCCATCTGGGCGAGGGTGTAGGTGCCGACTTCGAAGTTTTGCGAGGCGGCGCCAGCGAAGTTGCGATCGGCATAGAACTTGACGCCGGCGTTTGCGGCGGAGGCCGCAAAGAGGCCGGCGAAGGCGTAGAGGGCGAGTTTGGCGGTCAGGGAACGAACAGCTTTCATTGTATTTGGGGTTGGGTTGTCTGCGCTTGGGATAAACGGACGCAGGGGGGGAGACACGGCATCTATCCTCCCTGTGGGGCTGGATAAGCCGACGCCGGGAGGAAGGGCGCCGATACGGATTTTTTCAGTCGTCTGGTCAGACGCCTCGCAAGGGTTCCGCCGGTTTATCGCTTAACCGGCGGTCCGGAAGCATGGAGCCGTCTTGCCAACGGCCTTCCACGAGCGATTCGGCACGCCGGTCGCGGAATCCGGTCTGGTGGTTGAAGATAAAGCCGATCACGGTTTCGGCGGCGAGGCCCCCGATGTCCTCGGAATTTTGATAGACTCCGGCGTCCACGTTGCCATCGAGCACGCTCGTGGCGGCGAGCGCGAGGTCGCGGGGGACTTGGATGCCGAGGCCGGCCAGCAGGCAGGGAAGCTCGGCCACCTCCGTCTGGAGGGCGTCGGGCTGGTTCGCCCGCAGCCAGGCATCGAGCTGCCGGAGCACGTCCGGCGCTTGGACATCCAGCTCCAGCACGGGCAAACGTTGTTCGGGAGGAAGCTTGAGCTGGTGCATAAGGAAGCCCGCCTTGCCTCGCGTGCTGCTGTGGGCATGGCAGACGTAGGCCACGCGTCGGTATCCGCGGGCGAGGATCGCCTCGAGGGCGATCAGCGCGTTGTGGACGTGATTGCCGCTGACGATGTGGGCGGGCAGGTCGGGGATGCTGTAGCCGAATTTGGTCACGGCGTAACGCTGCCAGCTGAGATTCGCGACCGACGGTGTCATGGCCTGTCCACCGTGAGGCGGCACGAGAATGCCTTGGATATTCCGGCTCTGGAGAATCCCATCGAGGCGCTGGCGCGAGAGCGATTCGCCGGCGATAAACTCCACCAGCCGGAAACCGTGGCGTCGGGCCGCTCTTTCCGCGCCGTGCCAGAGCAGATCGAATTCTTTGAAACTTCGGAGCTGTTCGGGGTTCTTCCAGAAATTGAGCCACGCGAGTTCGGCTGTGACCGGGCGATCCGAGGCTTCCCAACGCTGGTGGCTAAGCGCGGACGCCATCGGGTTGGGTTGATAGCCCATGCGGCGGGCGGCGTCTTGGATCGAGAGACGGCGAGACGCGGGGATCCTCGGGTGATCGCGCAAGGCGAGCGACACGGTCGTCGAAGACACTCCGAGTGCCGCAGCCACATGCTTCAAGGTTACTTGAGGTGGGGCGTTCATTCACGAGCGGGGCCGGTAATCCGCGGCCTGCACGACGGCGATGCCCGCTACCCATTGATGGACCGCCGTGGTGATCTCGGACAGGAGTGGAACGGCTGGAACGGCGTGCTCCTTTCGCCGGCAAGCGCTTCGCCATGCCGGCAGCGCGTCAACGAGCGGGAGCGGTCTGTGAGATACCGCATGCGTGGCAGATCCCAGACCGCGATCAGGTCGTTGCGCCACTGGCTGAGGTTGGAGTTGCGAGCGCGGATGGCGGTCGTGAACCGTTCCTGCATCGTGAGGCTTCGATGCGAGGGCCAGTTGCCGGGGCGGGCTGCGTAGCCAGTCTTTCATGGCTTCGTATTTCAGGTAGGCCGTGGCCGTGTCCGAGTCCGATGTGGCGAGTGAAATGTTGGGGCGGGTGAAGGCGAGTATGGACGCAAAGATGCGCGCGAGGAGAGGGTCCTTTTAGAGGACCGACAACGCAGTTGAGGAGGCATGGGGGGAATGGGCGCATGCCAAGAGCCGGACTGGACACAGCCTGCCGTTTACGGGGTTGCGGGCGAGAACGGCTCCTGGCGACGCGGGGTGATGCCGCGGGGATGGCGGCGCGGGGGTAGACGCCCCGGAAACATTCCCGCCTCCGCGAATAGCTCAATGCCGTGGAAGGCTTACTCTATTAGCACGGGGGACGTCGCATCCCTCTGTGCGGAGGAGGCTGCTCCCCTGCTTGGCAATTGAAGAATCCCTAGGATGTCCGCGAGTGCGGGGTGAAGAGCGCCAACGCGCTTTTGAAGCGGCGGTTCGAGACTCCGCAAAACAGGTCTTCCGGGCCGGGCGCGAGCGAGAAGCTGGACCGCGCGCAGCTGATCTTTCAATTGAAGGCCCCGGAGGCCTTGACTGAGCGGGCGCCCCCGGCCGACGCCGGCGGCGGGTTCCGAGGCCATGCTCCCGTGTTCGAGAAACCCGCCTCGCCGGCGGAGTTGTTCGCGAAGTTGGCTCGACGGCGGAGACGGAGAGGACATCGGGCCGGTGTGTTGGTATCCAAAAATAAGATACAATTTCGTGGCCCCGCGGCCCGCTTTCTTGATCCGGCGACCGATGTGGCGGCGCAGCCGCTTTGGCTTCGCCCGCCAACCGTATGGTGTCTGCCTCGTAGTTTCTTAGGTTTGGATCGTTGTATCACCGGACCGCCTCTTTGTGGGGCCAATCTGTGTGAGCTTACTACAGTAAGCGGTCGGCGCGATTGCCCGGCGAAGAGAGATCTTTCGTTATGATGAGTAGTTCCGGAGAAGCCCCCATCGAGCCGTCCGCAAGATTTCTCCCTGGCCGGGTTTCATGTCCTACCATCCCCGGATCGAGTCAGCGCTTTTGTTACCCATTCCCGCGTGAGCGGGAGTTCAGTCAGGCACCCCCATGTCTTCAGCTCAATCCAGCGTCTAATCCTCGTATCATGACCACCCAAAATCAACGCCCCTCGCTTCACGCCGTGAAGCTCGTCTCGGCCTTCGCGGCCCTGACCGTATCGTCGTCCGTTTTTGCCGCGGACGCTTATTTCGACATCAACGGCGCGACCGCCGGATCAGGCGCGACCGCCGCCGCAACCAGTGCTTGGGATACCACTACCGCATCTTGGTCTGCCGATTCCACGGGCGCCTCCGCCACTACGGCGTGGATCAACGGCGACAGCGCCGTTTTTTCCGCCGGTTCCGACGCGGCCAATGTCCGCACGTTGACCAACGCCGGCGTGACGGCCGACAACATCACCCAGCAGGAGGGGCGTGTTATGGTGAATAGCGGCACGCTCACGCTGGCCGACACCAGCGCGATTTATGATATCCAGACCCGCGTCTCGGGAGATTATGATCTGCGCATCAACTCGGTCATCGCCAATTCCAGCGGCGGCGCCTCGTCGATCACCAAGACCGGTTCGGGGATACTTCAGCTCAACGGAAACAACACTTTCAGCGGCGGAGTGACCCTGAACGCCGGCACCCTCGCGTTCGGTGACGGCGGCAGCCTGAATTATTTCGGCACGGGAACTCTCACCCTGGCCTCGGGTAATTTCATCAAAAAGTGGGGCACCTCCGCCTCGGCAGTGGTGACGATCACCAACGCGATCAATGTCACCGGGACGGTCAACGCCGGCGTAGTGCAGGGCAACGGCGGGAATTTGGTGCTCAGCGGCGCCTGGGGGACCGGAGATACTGGCGCCAACTTCAACGTCGGCAATACCGCGATCAACGGCTTTAGCGTGTTGTCCTCCACCATCCAGGTCTCGGGCAACATTGCCGCCTATACGGGCACCTTTTCGCATAACACCCTCGTCAGCGGCGGCAACCGCCTGCGCTTCGGCGCGACCAATCAAGGCAACATCACTTACGACGCCTCCAAGGCGAAGTTCGTGACCTCCGGATCGACTACCGGCGCCAACTGCCTGGACATCGCCGACGGCACCTACGGCATCTTCAAGATGGGCGAGCTTTCCGGCACCGGCGGCCATATCCGCTCGGGGTGGTCGAGCGGCGGCAACACCACCTTCGAGATCGGCGCCTTGAACAGCAGCACTTCCTTCGCCGGCAAGATCGACGACAACGTCAATGGCACCGGTGGTTTCGCCGCAGTGCACAAGGTCGGCGGCGGCACCTTCACCGTGACGGCTGTCCAGGGCTACACCGCAGGCACGACGGTCACCGGCGGCACCTTTGCCATCGGCGCCAGCAATGTGCTGGCCGACACCGGTGCGATCACGCTTAACGGCGGCACCCTCGCGATCGGCGACGGCTTCTCCGACACCCTCGGCACGCTCGACCTTAACGCCAGCTCGGGCCTCTCCATCGGGGCGGGCGCTTCGTTGCTCTTTGCGGACAGCAGCGCGCTCGACTGGGGCTCCTTCACCTTGTCGATCGGAGGCACCTTCGTCAGCGGCAGCTCGATCAAGTTTGGCAGCTCGTCCAGCGCGTTGACCGCCGGTCAGCTCGCGCAGATCAGCTCTACCGGGTTCACGAACTTCGGTCTCGACGCCGGTGGCTTCCTGACCGCCAGCGCGGTGCCCGAGCCCTCGAGCTTCGCGATTATCGCCGGCTTCGGCGCTCTCGGTGTCACGGCTCTCCGTCGCCGCCGTCGCTGACCGTTTCTTCCGCGCGGGGCCGCGTGCTGGGGGGCCACGGCCGGCGAGAACTGGCGCCGGCCGTGGGCCCGGAGGCGGATCAAGTTCATGAAGCTTGCCGTCCGCCAAACCCCGCCCCCGTTTCCGATACTCCCCGGACAAATGCGCGATGCCCGAGCTCCGGCTCCCGGGCCGTTGCCCGACCTAAAGCGCTGCCCCCGTCGGCGACTGATCACGGCTCCCCGGCTCGCGAGGTCCGCAGGTGCTCATCGCCGGACCTCACATTTCTGCAACGAAGTTCTTTTCCCCGTTCTCACCCCAAAAATGAAACTGATAAAAATCCCCACGTTCTTTTCCGCCACGGCCTGCGTGGCGTTCGCATTTGGAGCCGCGTCGCTTGCGCATGCCCAATTCACCCACCCCGGATGTTT
>CBIHRE010000328.1:0-6026 GCA_966212385.1 uncultured Akkermansia sp.
TCTACTCGCCCGGCTGGCAAACCGGCCTCGCGCGCATGCCGTGGGGCGAGCTCTTCGTCGGCGGTGAACAAGGCTCCTACTTCCACTCCCTCGACAACGGCCTCACCTGGCAATGGTTCGACCCGCTGATGAACCAGCCCATCCGCGACGCCCAGGGCCGCCCGCTCTACCGCCACCCGCGCACCTTCCGCCTCGCCCAGACCTTCGGCGTCGGCGCCACCGGCGACGGCGAGGTCATGCTCAACTGCAAAAACAACCTCGGCCACCACTTCTTCGTCTGGAACTCCACCGGCCAGCTCCTCAACGCCGACGCCGGCCTCCCCGCCCCGCTCGGCTCCGTCGAGCCCGGCATCTGCCAGCGCTTCGTCATCCACCCCGCCTCGGGCGAGACCTACATGGTCACCCGCTGGACCGACCAGAAAGGCACGCTCCCCACGCCCACCGGCCGTTCGACCGATTGCTTCCGCTGGGACGGCGCCGCCTGGAGCGTCCTCGCCCCGCCCGCCGGCTTCGAGTGCACCGCCCCCGGCGTCCTCTTCGCCGACGCCACGGGCCTCATCGTCCCCGCCCGCGAAACGGCCAATCCTCTCCAGCACTATTTGCTCAAATGGACGCCCGACCTCGCCTCCGCGCCGCCTCCCGCGGTCGCGATCTCCGGCGGCACCTCCGCCACCGCCGCGCCGACCGTCGCCCTCTCCGCATCCGACGGACGCGCCTCGCTCGCGCTCTCCGCCAGCGTCACCGCCGCCAACGTGTTCTCCTGCCAATGGAGCGCCCGCGGCCCCGGTCCCGTGCTCTTCGACGATCCGCACGCCGTCTCGCCCCGCGCCCGCTTCTCCGTCGTCGGCGACTACGTTCTCAACCTCCGCGCCGTAGACGCCACCACCGGCTCCCACCGCGGCGCGAGCGTCATCGTCCACGTCCGCCCCGCGCCCGGCGGCGGCGCCGCGCCCGTCATCGCAACGCAGCCCGCCAACACCGTCATCGCCGCCACCGGCTCGACCTCCTTCGCCCTCACCGTCGTCGCCACCGGCCCCGGCCCTTTCACGTATCAATGGAAGCGCGACGGCCGCGACGTCATCTCCCCCTCCGCCCGCACCGCCACGCTCACGGGCCTCGCCACCGCCGCCGATCTCGGCGCGCTCTACCACTGCGTCGTCGGCAACCCCTACGGCACCGTCGCCACCCACACGGCCCAGCTCGGTTGCGCGCCCGTCCTCGTCGCCAGCCCGGTTTCCCAAACCGTCCCCGCCGGCCAAAACGCCGTCTTCGGCGTCGCCGCCCGCGGCGCCGAGCCCATGACCTGGCAATGGCGCCTCAACGGCTCCCCCATCGCCAACGCCACCCGCGCCGCCTTCGCCGCCAGCACGCCCGGCGCCTACTCCGTCACCGTCACCAACGTCTTCGGCTCCGTCACCAGCTCCGCCGCCACCCTCGCCAACGGCACGCCCCCCGGCGCCACCGCCCCCTTGCAACTCCTCCCCGGCGAGGCCAACGCGCCCTCCGGCGGCGACGCTTACCTCAACGACGGCACGCTCATCCCCGCCGTCTATCCGCTCGGCCAACCCATTCCGCTCGCCGTCGAACGCACGCCCTACGGCTACGGCCCCGTCTTCATCCGTTGGGATGTTTCCAGCCTCGCCGCCGGCCACGTCGCCAGCTTCGCCTCCACCACCGAACCGCAGACCGCGCTCACCGTCACCGGCCCCGGGCAAACGACGAGCTTCCGCGTCACCGCCGTCTACAAGGACGCCGCCGCCCTGCCCTTCCACGCCCTCTCCGTCGTCAACGGCCACGGCACCGGCGAATACCGCGAAGCCTGGAACCACGCCGCCAACGCCTCCGCCGGCGCGCCCTCCGCCACCATCGAGGCCCTGCCCGCGCCGCCCGGCATGGTCTTCGACCGCTGGTCCGGCGACGCCCCCGTCGCCGACACCCGCGCCGCGCTCACCACCGTCACGCTCCCCGCGACCCGCGCCACCGTCACCGCCCGCTACATCGCCGCCGTCGAGGCCTGGCGGGCCGCCCGCTTCGGCGCCTCGGCCGGCGACGCCACCCTCGCCGGCGACTCCGCCGACCCCGACGGCGACGGCCGCGCCAACCTCCTCGAATACGCCTTCGGCCTCGACCCGCTCGCCGCCGATCACACCGCGACCGCCGCCGCGCTCCTGCCCGCCCTCGCGCCCAACCCCGCCGCGTCCGGCGCCCTCGAGCTCACCTTCACCCGCGACCTCGCCGCGACCGACGCGACCTACCTCGTCCAAGTCTCCGACGACCTCGCCACCTGGACCGACGCCTCTCGTTTCTCCGCCGTCTCGGGCGATGTTCCCAACACCACCGCGACCACGCTCGTGACCCGCGCCACCGCCAGCGGCCGCGAGACGATCACCGTCCGCGACGCCCGCCCCCTCCCCGCCGGCGCCCGCCGCTTCTTCCGCCTGCAGGTCTCGCATCTTTGACTTCGGAGCGCACGGCATCTATCCAGCCGCATTCTCCTCGCCCGCGCCTATGAGCACTGCCGAAAAAACCACGCACCAAGACTCCGATCGCCCGGAAAATCGCGGCGCCGAGCGAACCAAACAAATCGTGGTGCTGGCGTGGATGACCGCGCCCGTCGCTTTGTTCGCCGTGTTCGCGCTGGGCAGCCAACCAACCTGGCCCGTCGCCGCCGGCATCGCCGCGCTCTCTGCGATGCTGACGGCCATCGCCTTTTTTGTCCTTAGGCACTGACACGCTTAAACCAGAGACTCCGGCCCCCAAATGCGCCTCATCCTGATCGCCAGAGAACGTGAACTGGCCGACACCGTTCGCTGGCGCTTTCGCGCCCAGCCCGAGGTCGAGGTCGTCCATGGCGCGTTCGAGGATCTGAAAGTCTTCGACTGCATCGCCACCGCCGGAAACTCCTTCGGCCTCATGGACGCGGGCATCGACCGCGCGGTCGTGAAATACTTCGGACCCGCCATTCAGGACGCGGTGCAGCAACGCATCCGCGAGGACTATCTCGGCGAACAGCCGGTGGGCACCTCCATCATCGTGCCCACCCGCGTGCCGGCGCATCCTTTCGTGGCGCACACGCCGACGATGCGGATTCCCATGAACATCTCGGGCACCGACTACGTTTACCTGGCCACGTGGGCGACCCTCCTGGCGGTGCGGAATCACAACCGCGCCCACGAGATCAAAATCAACACGCTCGTCTGCCCCGTCTTCGGCGCCGGCACCGGCGGCGTCGATCCGCTGGAGGCTTCGCTCCAGATGCTGATAGCCTACCAGCACTTCGTCCGCCCGCCCGAGCATATCAACCCGTCGGTCGCGCAGCTTCGCCACGAACGCATCCACTACGGCGGCCGCCACGGCTTCGAACGCGCGAGAAGTCCCGGAGCATAAACAGCCCGACACTCTCCCGGCACCGCCGCGACGAGATGCTCGCGGCCCATGCCAACGCCTCCGCCCGCGAGCCGATCACCGTTCGCGACTCCCGCCACGAAACGCGAAGCGGCCGCACACGTGCGAGCCACTCTCGGCGACTCGGCGGTTACTTTATTTTCACGAAACAATTCAACGATGCCGCTTACGGCGGAATGTATCCCGTGCGTAATTTCAACCACAGTTAACGAGGCTACCCCGCCTCCGGCCACCCCCCGCGCCGGCGCCAGTTACCCCGTTCGATTCACTTTCTTCCGCTTTGCCATGCCCCCCTGCATGGCCGGCGACCAGCGCGTCCCACCTCGGTCGTGCCCGGTCGCCGCGCGCACCTTTTGCGTCATTCGGCGCAAATACCCCCAAACAAAAACACCCAAGACATGAAATCCCACTCGAAGCTCACGAAGCTCCTCGGACTCGGCATCGCTTTCGCCGCCTTCGCCGGCGTCGCCAAAGCCGACATCAAATACGACATCGAGCACGCCGCCTCGGGCGCCACCATCACCGGCTCCGGCACCTACAACATCAGCGGCAAGATCACCGTGCCCAGCGGCGTGACCGTCAACGGCGGCACCTTCAACTTCACCGACCCCGCCCAGGACGGCTTCTACGTCCCCGCCGCCAACCACAACGTCGTGCTCAAAAACCTTGTCGTGAAAGGCGCCAACCACGGCGTCATGATCTACGGCTACTCCTGCACCGTCGACAACGTGTGGGCCCAATACAACCACAACAGCGGCATCGAGCTCATCGGCAGCGCCGCCAAGAACAACACCGTCAACAACTGCCAGGGCAAATACAACGCCGACAGCACCGGCGGCAACGCCGACGGCTTCGCGGTCAAGTTCGGCAGCAGCACCGGCAACAAACTCACCAACTGCGACGCCCACCACAACTCCGACGACGGCTACGACTTCGCCGGTGCCGCCTCGCCCATCACCCTCAGCGGCTGCAAGGCCCACGAGAACGGCTACTACAACGGCGTCACCGGCAACGGCTGCGGCTTCAAGCTCGGCCTCAGCGGCGACAACGCCGCCCACGCCCTCACCAGCTGTAATGCCTACAACAATACGCTCGGCGACACCGGCTCCGGCTACGACACCAACAACAACGCCGCGACGGTGAAGCTGACCAGTTGCTCCAGCTCCGGCAACAAGCAGAAGGACCGGCTGCAACACGCCACCCTCGTCAACTGCACCTTGCAATAAACCACGCCCATCCGCGACACGGGGCCCGGCTCGGCCGGGTCCCTTTTTTTCTTCGTCCCGCCCGCCGCCCATGACGCCTTCCGCTCCACGATCCCGCCGATCCCATCGGCCGATGCTGGGCCTCGCCTCGGTCGGGTTGCTCTGTTTCTTCGCCGGCCGCCTCTCCGTCCCCACGCGCCGCGACGACGCGCCCCGCCCGCGCGAAGGCTCCGCGATGGCCATCGCCTCCGCGCCCTCGTTCACCGCTCCGCTCCCGGGAGCGACCACCGCCCGCGCCACCGACCTCGTGCCCGCTCCGGCCTCGGCTTGGAATGAAGACCGCTGGAGCGAACTCCACGCCGCCCCCGCCTCCCCGGGCCGCAACGCCGAACTCGCCATCCTCCTCGAGCGCTGCGCCGCCGCCGATCCCGCGCGCGCCCTCGCCTTGGCGCAGGCGGAGGGAAACCTGAAACTCCGCGATCAACTCGTTCACGCCGCGCTCCGCGGCTGGGCCGGCGTCGCCCCCGCCGCCGCGGCCGACTGGGCGCTGAACCTCCCAAACTCGGAAGCGCGGGACAACGCGCTCACCGCGGTTCTCCGCGGCTCCGTCTCGGCCTCTCCGGACAACGCGATCCAGCTCGGCCGCTCGCTCGTCGAGCGCTACCCGGACGACGCCCCCGCCCTCGGCTCCCGCCTCATCGACACCTTTTGCGAGTCCGGCCAGTTCGAGACCGCCGCCCGGATCGCCGCCCAAGGAGCGCCCGACACCCGCCCCGGCTGGGTGGCCAACGCCTATTTTCACTGGGCCGAGTTCCAGCCCGAACAAGCCGCCGCGGCCGCCTCCGCGCTCAAAGACCCCTCCGCCAGGAACCAAGCCCTGCAAGGCATCGTCGGCGGCTGGGGCGGGACCGATCCCGCAGCCGCGGTGAAGTTCGCCGCCCAGGTTCCCGCCGATTCCGGACAAGCCTCGCTCCTCGGCCGCGCCCTCGCCTCCTGGGTAAAACAAGATCCCAAGGCCGCCTCCGCGTGGATCGACACGCGCGAAAGCCGCCCCGAGCTCGACCAGGGCGTCGCCGCCGTCGCCACCGTGCAGGCGATGAAGGCCGACGTCGCGCTGAGCTGGGCCGAGAGCATCCACAATCCCGCGCTCCGCTCGGAAACCCTCGCCACCGTGGTGCGCAACTGGATGACCGCCGATCCCTCCGCCGCCCGCGCCTATTTCCAAACCAACACCGACATTCTGCCCGCGGACCGACAACCGCTCGAACAGGTCTTCGCCGGCATGGAGATTCGGTAGGCGTTGTCTACCGGCGGCTCATGGCGTCTGGATTTTAGGTGGAGGGGGGGGGGGGGGCGGCCCGGGCGGGGGTGGGGCAGGCCACCGGCGCGGGGGGGGGGCCGCGCCCGGGGGTGGGG
>CBIHRE010000329.1:0-6023 GCA_966212385.1 uncultured Akkermansia sp.
GGTGAATGCCAGCTCCGCCGCGATCTCGGGCGTGTGCGGGAAACGCGCGTCGAGCGCTTTCAGCGCGGACAAAACGTGGTCGGTTTTTCCGCCGTGACGGGCGCCGACGATGGCGTCGAGTTCGGGTTTCCAAGCATCCATGCCCGTCATCGCGCCTCGGCGGGGAAAATGTTCAACCCCGAAGCATGCGCGGATCTTGCCGGGATTCGCCGGGACCGTTTGTGTGCGCGCATGGTCAAGATCACCGGCACCTACGAAGGCGAACTCCATTGCACCGCGCGTCACGAGCCCTCAGGCAACACGCTCGTCACCGACGCCCCGCGCGACAACCAAGGCCGGGGCGAAGCCTTTTCGCCGACGGACCTGGTCGCGACGGCCTTCGTGACCTGCATCGCCACCACGATGGCGATCATGGCGCGCAAGCACGGGCACGAGCTCGGAGCGCTCCGCTACGAGGTGACGAAGGAGATGACGGCCACGCCGCCGCGTTCCATCGCCCGTCTGGCCGCGACGATCTGGCTGCCCGCCTCGGCCCGCGCCGTGCCGGCGGGGGAACTGGAGCGTGCCGCCCATGGTTGCCCGGTTCACCGCAGCCTCGCGCCCGAGGTGAAGAAGGAAATCAGCCTCGTTTGGGAGTCCTGACGCGTTCATTCCCGATCCGTTCATTCTCCGCTGATTGGTGCGCTTGTCGGAAGCGACGCGGAGACTCTGAAATGTAAATTTACGGGGCTTTGGAACCAAAGCCCCGAACACGCGTCGAAAAGCGGTTTATGCCCCTTCAGCACCCCAAGCCCATGACCGGCCTTTTTCTGTGTTCCTTGCTCGGCTTGGGCCTGCTGGGCGCGGCGCCGCAGGCGCAGGCCGCGCCCAAGGCGGCGGGCTCCGCCCCGCGTTCGGCGGTATCACAAGGTTTCGAGCCAAGCGCCTCGCAGCTTCGTCGTTTGCGCAACGCGGCGGACGTCGAGCTATGGCTGGCCCGGGAAGTGCCGGAAGGCCTGACCTTGGCGGAAGCGCCGGAGTTTTTCGCGGACGCCGACGAGGTGTTTTTCAACGCGGAGGAGAACCTCTACGTTTACGCCTATCGTTCCGCGGCCACCGGTCGTTGGATCGCTTGGGTGGCCTTTGATCCCCAGCGGACGGGCGTGGTGCATACAGCGGCGATCGATCTGGATCGCTGAGCGCCGGCCCGAGCTGGGCGGGCGACGGTGGTTTTCGCCATTCAGCGACGGGCGACGGGCGGAGGGACCCGCCCGTCCACCAAGATCCCAAAGCAAGCAGCCCTTGATGTTACTCTTGGGAGGAAAGCTCCGCGGAACGGGCTTTGCTGGCGAGGGCGGTGTCGCGCAGGAGGCCGCGGAAATCGCGGGCCGCCATGACTTGCAGGCCGGCGTAGGTGGTGCCTTTCGGCGAGGTCACCTGGTTGCGCAGCTCCTCGGGTTCGGTGCCGGTATGGGCCATGAGCTTGGCGGCGCCGACGACCGTCTCCAGCGCGAGCAAATGGGCGGTCTCGCGGGCTAGGCCGCAGGCGACACCGGCTTCGCGGAGCGCGGCGGTGAACTCGAAGACGAAGGCGGGGCCGCAGCCGCTGACCGCCATGAGCGCGTCGATTTGATCCTCGGGCAGCTCGATCTCGCGGCCCATGGCGCGCAGGAGCCCGACGATGGCGGCGCGGTCGGCGGGCGAGAGTTCGCGGAGCGCGGCCCAGCCGGTGACGCCCGCGCCGATGGCGGCGGGCGTGTTGGGCATGGTGCGCACGAGGTTCCGGGCGTGCGGGAAGGTCTTGCTCAGGCGCGCGAGCGTCTTGGCGGCGAGGACGGAGAGGACGAGTTTGCCGCGGGTGAGCTCGGCGAGGCGCGGGTCTGCGCCGGCGAGGTGCTGCGGCTTGAAGGCGATGACGACGAGGTCGGCTTCCTTGACGAGATCGGGCAGATCGACGGCGAGGCGCACGCCGGTGCGGGTGGCGAGCGTGGCGGCGCTGGGGCCGGAGCCGCCGAGGATGGCGATGTCGGCGGGCGCGGCGGCCTTGGTGGCGAGCAGCCCGTCGATGATGGCGGAGGCCATGCGACCGGCTCCGAGGAAGGCGATTTTCTGGGACATGGATATTTTTAACGCAGAGGCGCAGAGACGCGGAGAAAGAGTGGATTCGGCGGGTTTTCGGCTCCGCGCCTCTGCGTCTCTGCGTTGAATAATCCGGAGGCGGATTCCTTAACCGGTCGCGCGGCGGCGGCGTTCGACGGGGTGGGTGAGCACGGCGATGGCTCCGCCGCCGGGGCGGTCTTCGAGCACGAGATCGCCGCCCATGTTGCGAAGAGCGTGGCGCGCGACGGTGAGGCCCATGCCGACGCCGACGGTGTTTTTGCTGCTGATAAAAGGCTCGAACATGTGGTCGCGAAGCTGCGGATCGATGCCTCGGCCGCGATCTTCGACGCGGAGGCAGAGGATGCGGCCGTCGATGCCGGCGGCTTCGACGAGAGACGCGCGGATGGAGATGGGGCGCGGCCCTTCGTGGGCTTCGCCGTAGCTTTCGCGGGCGTTGGCAAGGAGTTTACCGAGGGTGTCCTCGAACATTTCCATGTGCGTGTGGATGAGCACGGGTCCGAGGGGGTTGTCGACCGTGATCTCGCCTTCGAATCGGTGTTCGGAGCGGAAGCGGCGGATGGAGGCGTCGAGCAACTCGTCCAAAGCGCAGGGGACGGTGGGAAGGCGCGATTTGACGACGAGCGAAGTGAGCTGGCGGATGATGCCGACGATGCGCTGGACGGCGGCCTCCAGATTTTCGGCGTTGGCGCGGACGGCGTCGGGCTTGGCGGCCTGGGTCTTGATGAGGTCGAGGTAGCCGAGGACGACGCCGAGGAGGTTGTTCAGGTTGTGCGCGATGCCTTGGGTGATGGCGCCGATGGACGCCGCGCGGCGCGCCTCTTGCAGGCGGCGCTGGAGGTCGAGCATGTCGCGGTTGACCTGGACGACGCGGAGCTGGGTCTGCACGCGCGCGATGGTCTCGTCGAGGTCGATGGGCTTGGTGATGTAGTCGACGGCTCCGACGCCGAGGCCGGCGAGACGGCCTTCCTTCGAGCTGCGGGCGGTGATGAAGATGACCGGGATGTTCTGGTGCGCGCCGCTGGCCTGGAGGCGCTGGCAAACCTCGATGCCGTCCATCTCGGGCATCATGACGTCGAGGAGGATGAGGTCGGGGTGTTCGCGTTCGACGAGGTCGAGCGCCTCCTGGCCGCCGTAGGCGGGGATGACCTGGATCTCTTCGCGTTCGAGGGCGCGCTTGAGGAGTTGGACGTTTACCGGCTGGTCGTCCACGACGAGGACTCGGGGCTTGCTCATGAGGTAATCAGAACGACGGCGCGATAGAACGACAGGGGACGGAACGGAAGAGCGGCGGAGCCACGGAGGACAGAGGGGGAGGACAGGGCGGCGGAGCGATGATGAGGAGAGGGAGATGTCGTCCTGTTCTCTGTCGTTCTGTGGCTCTGCTTCAGCGCGCCGCGAGACGGCGGGCCTTGAGGGTGTTCTGCATAAGCATGCAGACGGTCATGGGGCCGACGCCGCCGGGGACGGGCGTGATTTTCGAGGCGATGGGGGAGACGCCGGCGAAGTCGACGTCGCCGACGAGCTTGTATCCGGTTTTCTTGGACGCGTCGGCGACGCGGTTGATGCCGACGTCGATCACGACGGCGCCGGGCTTGACCATGTCGGCTTTCACAAACTCGGCCTTGCCGATGGCGGCGATGAGGACGTCGGCGAGGCGGGTGAGGGCGGCGACGTCCTTGGTGCCGGAGTGGCAGATGGTGACGGTGCCGTTGGCGCCGGCCTTCTTCTGGAGAGCGAGGAGGGCGACGGGTTTGCCGACGATGAGGGAGCGGCCGAGGACGACGACGTGCTTGCCCTTCAGGTCGGTGCCGGAGCGGGCGAGGAGTTCCATGACGCCGGCGGGGGTGCATGCGACGAAGCCGGTTTCGTCCTCTTGGGCGATTTTGCCGAGGTTGAGGGTGTGGAAGCCGTCGACGTCCTTGTGCGCGGCGATGCGGCGGAAGACGGCGAGTTCGTCGAGGGGCTTGGGCAAGGGCGACTGGACGAGGATGCCGTCGACGGTCGGGTCGGCGTTGAGGTCGTCGATGAGTTTTTCGAGGTCGGCCTGGGAGATCGTGACGGGAGGCAGGATGACGCGGCTTTCGATGCCGATCTCGGCGGCGGTCTTCTCCTTCTTTTTCACGTAGGAGACGGAGGCGGGGTCTTCGCCGACGCGGACGAGGGCCAGGCAAGGTTTGCGGCCGGGTAGGGCGGAGACCTGGGTCTTGAGTTCGGCGATGATGGAAGCGGCGATGGCGTTGCCGTCGATGAGCTGCATGGTGGGAAGTTTAGGAGGCAAAGGGGCGGGAAGGTGAAGGGGAAATAAAAAACCCGGCTCGGAGGAGCCGGGTAGGGGACGCGGAGTGGGGAGTTTACCCCGGGGCGGGGCGCGAGGTTATTGAAGTTTCAGCGATTCGACGTGGATCACGAGGTCGGTGCCGATGGTCTCGGCGGTGCCGAGGAGGATCACGGAGCGGCCGATGAAGGCGTCGATTTGCTCGGTGAGGAGGAGCTTCGAGATGTCGAGGTAGGCGATGCGGGCGCCGCCGTCGTCGTTGATCTGGTAATCCCAAGGGCGGCGGGGACGGAGGGCGCTGCGGCTGGAGGCGACGACGCCAAAGAAGCTGCGGGCGAGGCGGGGCTCGCCGGCTTCGACGCCTTGGCCGGGGGCGACGGGGCGGCTGGCGGGGATGTCCTGGTGGAGCGTGCCTTGAAGGTCGTCCATCAGCGGCGGGGGCGTCGCGGGAGCGGGCGTGGCCGGGGCGGGCTTGGCGGTGGCGACGGGAGCCGCGGGCGCGACGGGCATGCGCACGTAGGCGATGATGGATTTGTTGAGGGAGAACTTGTTGAACTTGCCGGCGACGTCGGCGAATTCGGCGGGATCGGCGTCGCCCGCGAGGCCGATGACGGGGGCGTTGGCCTTGGGCTGCGAATAATAGGCGGCGCCGGGGCGGACCTCGAAGTTCTTCAGAGTGTCCTTGTCGGTGACGTAGACGGTGTGGGGGCCGGCGAGCTCGACGGCGGCCCAGCCGGAGGGCGCGGTGCCGGCGGCGATCTTGGTGCCGGCCTTGGCGGTGCCGAGGATGGGCGCGGAGGCCTCGGGCGAGGCGTAGGCGGGGAGGGGGGCCTCGAGGGTCGCGGCGGACGCGGCGAGGCCGGAGGCGAAGGCCGCGAGGAGGAGGGCGAGGGCTTGGAGGACGGGACGCTTCATGGATCGGGATGCGGAGGAGCGAAGATAGAACGAAGGGACGGACTCGGAATGACGGGGGATCAGTCGAGGGTTGTGCGGGGGGCGGACTTTTTGGCGAGGCCTTTGGCGGGGGCGGGGCGGCGAGAGGCGCGTTTGACGTGTTCTTGCGGAACGGCGGGAGGTTGGGCGAAAAGCGATTCGATCTCCGCCGGGGACAATTGTTTCCCTGCGCGCGCGGAAATGCCGCGGAGCGAGAAGGCGCCGATCTGGTAGCGCTTGAGCCGCTTCACCGGGTAGCCGAGGCCGAGGAAGAGTTGGCGGATCTCGCGTTTTTTGCCGTGGTGCATGTGCACGTCGAGCGAGGTGGCGAGGCCGCCGGGGCCGGGGTTGATGAGATTGGCGTATTCCACCTTCAGTCGCTCGCCGTCGGCGATGATGCCGTTTTTCAGGCGGTGGATTTTTTCGCGCGGGAAGCCGCGCTCGAGAATCACGAGATAACGTTTCGTGACTTCGTTGCTCGGGTGGGTGAGGCGCTGGGCGAGGTCGCCGTCGGTGGTGAGGATGACGAGGCCTTCGGAGTCCTTGTCGAGACGTCCGGCGCAGAAGAAGCGGTGCTGGGCGAGCTTGGGCGGGAGGAGGGCGAAGACGGTGTCGGGGTTGTGCGGGTCGTCGTTGGAGCAGATGAGACCGCGAGGTTTGTGCACGGCGACGGTGATCTTCGGATAGTAGGGCACGCGCGCGCGCATTGCCGCTT
>CBIHRE010000330.1:0-6017 GCA_966212385.1 uncultured Akkermansia sp.
ATGCGTGCGAGTTAGTCAGGGAAACCAGCGAAGCGGGTCATGGGCGGGACGCCCATATCACGAGGCACCCGCGATTCGAAATACGGGCGGGACGCCCGTCCCACGAGGCCACTCGCGACGAGGTGCAAGGGCTCAGAGCTGCACGGGGAGGCCGATCTCGATGATCTGCGTGGGCAGGATGCGATAGTAGTCTTTGATCGGCGAGGCGTTGCGGCTGAGGAAGGCGTAGAGCGATTTTTGCCACTCGAACATGCGCGCGGTGCCGCCGGTGATGATCATCTCGCGGTTGAAGTAGAAGGTGGTGCCGGCGAGGTTGAGCGGGACGCCCTGGCCCTTGATGCGCTCGACCATTTTGGCGACGTCGGGCGATTCCATGTAGCCGTAGCGGACGACGGCCCGCCATACGCCTTCGCCGAGGGACTCGAGGTTCATGCGCTCCTCGTCGTCCACTTGCGGGACGTTGTCGGTGAGGATGGTCAGCAGCACGACGGTCTGCTGGAGGCATTTGTTGGCCTTGAGGTGATGGAGCAGGGCGAGCGGCGTGCCTTTGGGGGTGGCGACCATGAACACGGCCGAGCCGTTGACGCGGACGATGTTTTTGCTGCGGGCGATGCTCGCCAGTTCGAGTTCGGCGACGGCGGAGCCGTAGACCTTTTCCTGGATCTCGTTTCGTCCGCTTTTCCAGGTGTGCATGAGCGCGATAAGACCCACGGCGATGAGCACGGGGAGCCAGCCGCCGTCGGCGAACTTGTGGAGATTGGCGCCGAAGAAAGTGAGGTCGATCGCGAGGAACAGCAGCGTGAGCGCGAGGACCGGGGCGAGGCCCCATTTCCAGCGGCGACGCATGACGTTGAAGAGGGCGAAGCTGGTGACGCCCATGGTCCCGGTGACGGCGATGCCGTAGGCGGCGGCGAGGGCGGTGCTCGAGCCGAAGCCGACGACCACGGCGATGGAGCCGGCGGCGAGGAAGAAGTTCACCAACGGGAGATAGATCTGCCCTTCCTGCTGGGCGTTGGTGTGCAGGATCTTCAGGCGGGGGAAGTAGCCGAGCTGCACGGCTTGGCGGGTAAGCGAGAAGGTGCCGGTGATGAGCGCCTGGCTGGCGATGATGGCGGCGAGGATGGAGAGGAGGACGAGGCCGATGCGGAGAGGGCCGTCGGGGGCGAGGGCGAAGAAGGGATTGGTCGTGTCGGCGGGGTGGGCTATGGCGTAGGATCCTTGGCCGAAGTAGTTGAGGAGCAGGCCAGGGCAGACGACCCAACGCCAGGCGCGGGCGATGTTGGCGCGGCCGAAGTGGCCCATGTCGGCGTAGAGCGCCTCGGCGCCGGTGATGGTGAGAACGATGGAGCCGAGGACGCCGGCGGCCTGGCCGGGGTGGTGCCAGAGCAGACGAAAGCCATGGAGGGGGTTGATCGCCGCGAAAACTTGAGGCGAGTCGAAGAGATGCCAGGCGCCGAGAAGACCGAGGACGGCGAACCAGACGAGGATGACAGGGCCAAAGACCACGCCTATGGCGCGCGTGCCCTTGCGTTGCACGAAGAAGAGGCCGGCGAGGATGACGACGGCGATGGGAACGACATAGTGCTCCAAGGCGGGGTTGAAGCTTTGCAGGCCTTCCGCCGCGCCTAGCACGGAGATGGCGGGGGTGATGATGCCGTCGCCGTAGAGGAGGGCCGCTCCGAAGAGAATCAGGAGGGTGGAGAACCCGAGGCCTCGGCGGGCGGCGGAGGCGGCGGGCGGGGCGTGGGCGCCGGTCTCGGCGGAGGCGGGGGCGGGCGCGGCCCCGAGCGCGAGCAGGGCGAAGATGCCGCCTTCGCCATGGTTGTCGGCGCGGGTGACGAAGGTGATGTATTTGAAGCTGACGGTGAACATCAGCGTCCAGAGCATGAGCGAGAGCACGCCGATGACGCCCTCGGATCGGCCGACGTCGGGCAGGTAGTGCAGGCACTCGCGCATCGTGTAGAGCGGGCTGGTGCCGATGTCGCCGAAGACGACGCCGAGCGCGCCGAGGCTAAGGCCGAGCTTGGCGCGAGTGGAGAGCGTGGACGGCGCGTGGGCGGTGCTCATGGGGAGGGGAACGGCGAATGGAAGGTAAAGCTTCGCGGGCCGGGGGCGCCGGAGTCAACGGGCGCGATTTAGGCCTGTTCGCAAGTGGCTGGCGCGGGCGGCGGACGTTGACGGAGCGGGCCGCGCGGTCAGGGTCTGCGTTGCCATGACCCAGAGCATCGCTTGGAAACGCGTTAAGGATTACTCCGACATCATCTACGAGAAGGCGGACGGCATCGCGAAGGTGACGATCAACCGTCCCCATCGCCGCAACTCCTTCACGCCGGACACGGTGCATCAGATGTATGAGGCCTTCCTCGACGCGCGCGAGGACCCGACGGTCGGGGTGGTGCTGCTGACGGGAGCGGGCCCGCACACGGACGGCAAATACGCCTTCTGCGCGGGAGGAGACCAAGGCGTGCGCGGACATGCCGGCTACGTCGGCACGGACGGCGTGCCGCGGCTCAACGTGCTCGATCTTCAGAAGCTCATCCGCTCGATGCCGAAGGTGGTGATCGCGCTCGTCGCCGGCTATTCGATCGGCGGCGGCCATGTGCTCCATGTGGTTTGCGATCTGACGATCGCGGCCGACAACGGCGTGTTCGGCCAGGTGGGGCCGCGCATGGGCTCTTTCGACGCGGGATTCGGCAGCAGCTATCTGGCGCGTCTGGTCGGCCAGAAGAAGGCGCGCGAGATCTGGTATTTGTGCCGGCAATACAACGCGCAACAGGCCCTCGACATGGGCCTCGTGAACGCGGTGGTGCCGGTGGCGGAGCTCGAGGCGGAGGGCGTGAAGTGGGCGAGGGAGATCCTCGGCCATTCACCGCTGGCGATCCGGGCGCTGAAGAGCGCCTTCAACGCGGAGCTCGACGGCCAGTCGGGCATCCAGGAACTCGCGGGCAACGCGACCTTGCTCTACTACATGAGCGAGGAGGCGAAGGAGTTTCACGGCGCGCAGCGGGACAAGCGCAAGCCGGACGCGCGGCGCTTCCCGTGGCTGCCTTGAGGCATGCTGGAGCGAGGGGAGGCGTGAGGCGATAGACACAAAAAGGGCGGGCTTTTCAGCCCGCCCTTTTTGGCGCTTGGCGTGTTCGCGCGAGGTAAGCGCGAGACCGGTTCACTCTTCCGAGGTGGCGGCCGGTTTGCGATAGGTGGGTTCGCCGAGGATGATGCGAACTTCGGCCATGCCGTCGTCGCCGTAGGGGCCCGAGGCGCGGAAGGTGCCTCCGATGGGACGGACGACCGGGCCGGAAGTGCGGTCGTTGCCGACGGTGACGTTATTGTAGACGTTGGTGTAGGTGATGAGGCCCGAGGCCTCGAGTCTGCCGGAGGGGCGGGTGCCTTTGGCGGGGAGCTCTTGGCTAAGCAGGGCCAGGCGGCGCAGATGGGTGGTGTGGGAGACCACGGTGGCGGTTTCTCCGTCGTTGGTCTGGCGTCGGGTGCCTGAGGCGACGGCAGAAGTAGAGGTCGGAGTCAGGGAGATGGCGACCTCGGGCGTGGGCTCTTTGATCGCGCCGGTGACGGAGTTGCGCGCCACGATCTTGAGCGTGGAGAGGGTGTCGGTGATCTGGGAGTTGTCGCCGCCCTCGGAGGCGACGGCGGCGTTGCCCTGCGCGACCAAGGTCCAATTCGTCAACGAGGTGATGTTGTTGGCCTTGAGGATGAGGCGGAGAAGGGCGGTGTTGTCGAAGACCTCGTAGCGCAGGGCGGAGTTGTTGCCGGAGGCGTCGGTGTCGACGGCGCGGGTGATCACCATGTCGTAGGTGACGGGAAGGAAGTAGTCGACCGAGGCCAGTTCCGCGGCACGGACGTGGCTGGCGCCGAGGAGGCAGGCGGCGAGGATCGAGAGGGAAAGGAAGCGTGACATGACGAGAAGGCGGCGGTGTGGATGGCAGGCGCGATGATTAGAGCGCCGAACTCGAGGTAATGGTGTCGGCCTGCGCGGAGGAGTCCGTGTTGCTGTCAAAGCTGGAGCTGATGGCTCCGGAGAGGGTGAGTCCGGAGATGCTGCCCGTGCCGACGAAATCGCCGAGGTCGAAGGTGGCGGAGTTGACGGAGCTGGAGGTGTTTTCCGTGCCGTTGAGATTTACGATGAGGACCCCGCCTGATGCGGTGCTGTTGTAGGAGATCGCAAGGGTGCCGGAATTTATCGTGGTGGTGCCTGAGAAGTTGACACCGGAGGTGAGTGTCATGCTGCCCGAGCCGCTGACAACTACGCCACCCGACATGGAGGACGTAGATGAAATCTCGGGCGCGGTGGCGGCGGGGCCTTCGCTCGGAGTGGTCGGGGTCGGAAGGAACTTCGAGGCGGCGACGCCGATGGAGGCGCCGATACGGATACGGACGGTGATCGTGTTATAGTCGCTTTCCGAGTCGGTGGCGCCGTAGCCGACAAAGAGGTCGCTTTGGGGACGGTAGACGGCGGTGGAGGCGCCGGCGGGACGCTCGTATTTCCCGGTGCCGAAAACGACTCCACCGGCTATGCCGGAGGGAGTGTCGCGGCGGCTGTCCGCTTCGGTGCCGAGTCCGCCGAGGGTGAGCAGGGCGAGCGATTTATGGGTGTCCGAGCCGGCGACGATCCGGCCGGAGCGGCGGGTCAGGTTTTGGGCGGCGTAGGGATCGGTGAGCTCGAGTTTGAGGACGGTGTCGGGAACGGCGACGGGATCCGCGCCGCTTTTGCGAAGGAAAAATTTGTAGGCGTTGCCCACATCCGGCCAGTTGGCCCAGACCGCGACGAGCGACCAGCCGGTGATATCGGCGTCCGCGCCGAGGACGGCGCGGAGAACCATTTTGTTGCTGTAGCTGACGGTATCGCTCGGGGTCGTGACGGTGTCGATGCTCGCACCGGAGGATGTGGTGGGTGTGCCGGTGCGGACGAAGGTGGCGGTGATCGTCACGGGCGATTGGGAGAGGCGCAGCTCTTGCCCGACAAGGGGGAGAGTGGCGAGAGAAGCGGCGAGGCCGAGGAGCGCTAAACGCATGGTGTGGATGACGGAAGAGGGAAAAGGGCGGAGCAAACCTTAGTTTCTAACGTAGCGAAAATAGTAGATCGCAAGAATGACGAAGCCTGCGAAAGCGAAGAAGGCGCCGAAGAGCGCCAAGCAGCCGCGTTTGGCCGCCCGGGGATCGAGGGCTTCGGTGGCGCGGTATTTCTCGATGATCTCGTCGGCGCGGGTCTGAGCCAAAGCGATCGCGGCGTCTTCCGATGCGGCGAGAGTTGCGGGAGCCTCGGACTTGCCGGGCTCGTCCAAAACAGCGGACGGCATCGTGGGGGGCGGGGCCGCCACGGACTGCGAAGTCTGGCCGGCGCCGGCCGCGGTGAGTTCCGAATCGATCCAAGCGAGATGCTGGGCGACGAGGGCGCGCTGGCGTCGGAGTTCGGCGAGGCGATCGGGCGACATGGGGGCGGAGAATGGACGGAGCAAACCCACGGGCGGGACGCCCGTGCCACAAAAAAACGCCGACTCCGGGAGGAGTCGGCGTTTGAAAGCGACGTAGGCGAACGGATCGTGTTAGACGACGGCGACGCTGCGGCGGGCCTTGTCGAACTGGACGACGCCGTCCTTGAGGGCGAAGAGGGTCCAGTCGCGGCCGGTGCCGACGTTGTCGCCGGCGTGCAGCTTGGAGCCGCACTGACGGACGATGATGTTGCCGGCGACGACGGACTGGCCGCCGAAGATCTTCACGCCGCGGCGCTTGCTGTGGGACTCGCGGCCGTTGCTGGTTGTGCCTGCACCTTTTTTATGGGCCATGACTTAGTTCTCCTGTCGAGGGTTGCGGTTGATGTTAAAACTTAGGCGGAGATGGTCTCGATCTTGATGACGGAGAGCTCCTGACGGTGGCCGCGCTTGCGCTGCATGCCCTTACGCTTGCGCTTCTTGAAGACGATGACCTTGTCGCCGCGCTTGTTTTCGAGGATCTTCGCGGTCACTTTGGCGCCCGCGAGGGTGGGGGTGCCGACCTTGAAGGAG
>CBIHRE010000331.1:0-6017 GCA_966212385.1 uncultured Akkermansia sp.
TCACGCTTAGCGAGGGATTTCAGTTCCACGTCGCTTTGGAGCGTCTCTTCACCTTCTTCACCGCGACCAACAGGTATACGGACGTGCGTGCTCCGTGGAAACTGGGCAAGTCAGCCGAACCGGCGGACCAAGCTTTGCTCAAAACCACTCTTGCCACCATGGCCGAGGCGCTTCGCCTCGGCGCGAGCCTGCTGCCGGCGGTGATGCCGACGACGGCGGAGAAAATCCACGGCGTGCTCGGCCACAAGCCGACCGGCGCGTGGCGCGAGCAGCTCGTGTGGGGCGAGACGCTCACGGGCTCGAAGGTCGCGGAGACCGCGATCTTGTTCCCACGTCCGCAGGCGCCCGAGGCCGGTGCGGCGAAGAGCTGACCCGCGGCACAGAACGACGGAGCGACAGAACTACAGAAGAACCCCTAACGTAGCTTTTCCGGGTTCTGTCGTTCTGCCTTCTGCCGTTCTCCCGCTCTGAATATGACGATTCTGCCGATCAAACCCGCGGAGGACGCTTCGCCGGGGGCGTTGCGGGCGTTTTTGGGCGGGTGTCAGCTGAAGGCGGCGGCGGATGGGAAGGCGGTGCTTGCGAGCATCTCGCTCGTGGTGCCGGCGCTCGATCCGTTGGCGGTGCTCGAGGCGATCTTTGAGCCGGCGGAGCCGCATTTTTATGCGGAGCGGCCCTCGGCGCTGACCGCGATCGCGGGCGCGGAGGTGGCGTTGAGCGCGACGGCAAGCGGGCCGGGGCGCTTCGCGGCGGTGCAACGTTTCGTGGATGAAACGTTGGCGCGGACCATCGCGGTGGGAGACGTGGACGCGCCGTTTGGCGGGCCGCATTTTTTCACGAGCTTTGCGTTTCATGACGAGGTGGAGGCCGGCGAGGCGTTTCCGGCGGCGCGCGTGTTCGTGCCGCGCTGGCAAGTGGCGCGCGCGGGCGAGGTGACGACGGCGGTGGCGAATCTGCTGGTGGAGGCAGGGAGCGATATCGATGCGCTGACGCAGCGGGTGTGGCGCGCGCACGGGAAGTTCGCCCGGTTTGAGGTGGGCGAGGCGGTGCGAGCGGCGGAGGCCATGCCGGAAGCGTTGAAGTTTACGCAGAGTGAGGCCGGCGATTATCGGGCGGCGGTGCGGCGTGGCTTGGAGCGGATCGCGGCGGGGGAGTTTCAAAAGATCGTGCTCGCGCGGGCAATCGACCTCGCGGCGAACCGGGCGCTGCATCCGCTCGAGGTTTTGAACGGGCTGCGCGAGCGGTTTCCGGATTGCTACGCGTTTTCGGCGGCGACGGGGGCGGGGCCGAGCTTTATCGGCGCGTCGCCGGAGCGGCTGGTGCGCGTGAGCCAGGGCGTGGTCGAGACCGAGGCCCTCGCGGGCTCGGCGCGGCGTGGCGCAGGCGCGAGCGAGGACGCGGCGCTGGCGGCGGGCTTGCTGCGCAGCGAGAAGGATCTGCGCGAGCATCGGCATGTGATCGCCTCGATTACGCGTCGGCTGGAGCCGCTGGGCGTGAAACTGGAGCACGCGGCGACGCCGGCGATGCGGAAGCTGGCGAACGTCCAGCACCTGCACACGCCGATGCGCGGGAAACTGCCGGAGGGCGTGCGGCTGCTCGATCTGGTGTCCGTGTTGCATCCGACCCCGGCGGTGGGCGGCACGCCGCGCGAGGCGGCGGTGGCGGCGATTCGCGGGCTGGAAGGTTTTCCGCGCGGGCTTTACGCGGGCGCGCTGGGCTGGATCAACGCGCGGGGCGGCGGCGAATTTTTCGTGGGCTTGCGCTCGGCCTTGGTCGAGGGCGCGAAGGCGCGGGTCTACGCGGGCGCGGGCATCGTGGCGGGCTCGGAGCCGGAGCGGGAGTTCGTGGAGACCGAGCTGAAGTTTCAGGCGCTGTTGGCGGCGTTGAGAGGCTGAATTTTAACCACGGATGGCAGGGATGGGAAAGGATAAGGGTGGAAATTCAGATTCTGAATATCCGTGTTAATCCGTGTAATCCGTGGTCAATTTTTCAGGGATGAACCTCGATTTTCGGAACACGAACGCGCTGTGGTGCTCGGTGGCGGCGGAGACGCTTTGGCGGGCGGGTGTGCGGCATGCGGTGATCTCGCCGGGGTCGCGCAACACGCCGCTCACGATGGCTCTGGTGGCGCATCCGGGGATCGAGACGACGCCGGTGTTGGATGAGCGTTCGGCCGCGTTTTTCGGACTTGGGATCGCGAAGCGCACGGGCGCGCCGGTGGTGTTGCTCTGCACGAGCGGGTCGGCGGGGGCGAACTACCTGCCGGCGGTGATCGAGGCGAAGGAGAGCGGCGCGCCGCTGATCGTGATCACGGCGGATCGGCCGCCGGAGCTGAGGGATTGCGCGTCTGGTCAGACGATCGACCAGCAGAAGCTGTTCGGGAGCTTCGTGACGTTTTATCACGAGCTGGCGGTGCCGGAGCCGCGGGCGGAGTTGTTGAAGTATCTGAGGCAGACGCTGCGTCAGGCGGTCGCGCGGGCGCAGGAGGGCGGGGTGGCGCACTTGAACGCGCCGTTTCGCGATCCGCTGCCGCCGATCGAGGACGACACGGCGAAGTCGCTGGCATGCTCGGTGGAGTGGGCGGAGTTTTTCGAGATGCCGGCCGCGGCGGAGATCGACACGGAGCGGAAGCTCGCGCTGCCGGCGGAGTTTATCTCGCGACGCGGCGTGATCGTGGCGGGCGTGGGTTTTGATCGCGGCGAGTGCGCGTTGGCGCATGGGGCGGCTTACAACTGGCCGGTCTTGGCGGACTCGATTTCGGGGGCGCGTTTGCAGGTTTCGACGCGGGCGACGGTGGTCGCGGCGTATGACGCGATTTTGCGCGACGAGCGGGCGGCGGAGAAGCTGCGGCCGGAGTGCGTGGTGATTTTTGGCGATGTGCCGACGAGCAAGGTGCTGCGCGCGTGGCTGGCGAAGATCGATGTGCCCGTGGTTCAGTTTACGCCGCGCGCGGAGAACCGCGACGGCGGGCACGGGCGGACGCGTCAGGTGCGGGCGCGGGCGGAGGAGTTGAAGCATCCGCCGCTGGTGTTTCAGGGCGCGGGGCCGGAGTGGGAGCGGAGCTGGGCGAAGGCGGAGGCGGCGGCGCAGAAGGTGTTGGCCGGAGCGGAGACGGAGCCCGGTTTCGAGGGCGCGTGCACGCGTGCGCTGGCGACGAGCTTGAAGCGCGAGCAGACGCTGGTGGTGGCGAGCAGCATGCCGGTGCGCGATCTGGAGTATCTGGCGCCGGCGCGGACGGACGGGCCGCGGGTGATCGCGAATCGCGGGGCGAACGGCATCGACGGGACGCTGTCGACGGCGCTCGGCGTGGCGCATGGCGGCGAGCCGACGGTGTTGTTGACCGGCGATCTGGCGTTTTTGCACGACACGAACGGGCTGCTCGTGGCGGCGAAGTTGAAGGGCTCGCTGACGGTGGTGGTGGTCAACAACGAAGGCGGCGGGATTTTCGGGCATCTGCCGGTGGCGAAGTTCGATCCGCCCTTCGAGGAGTATTGGGCGACGCCGCAGAAGGTGGACTTGGCGAAGCTGTGCGCGGCCTACGGCGTGTCGCACCGCGCGGTGGGCTCGGCCTCGGGCTTGCGGACGGTGCTTCGCGCGGAGATCGGCGAGCCGGGATTGCGCGTGGTCGAGGTGAAGACGGATCGGAAGGCGGACGTGGAGACGCGGCGGCGGCTGTTCGCGGATGCGGCGAAGGCGGCGGGCGAGGCGCTAGGTTGAACCACAGATTGCACGGAGCGCGCACATGAAAGCCGGAGCGACGAGCGTGGCGAAAGTGGAGGCGCGGGCTCTGGACATCGGGCTGCACGAGCCCTTCGGAATTTCGGGCGGGGCGCAGGAGGTGGCGCGGAATGTTTTGGTGACGGTCGAGTTGGCGGATGGCACGCGCGGGATCGGCGAGGCGGCGCCGTTTCCGGCCTACAACGGCGAGACGCAGGAGCAGGCGCTGGCGGTGCTGATGGCGGCGCGCGCGGCGGTGGAGGGGCGAGAGGCGAGTCTGGCGAACTGGCGCGATGTTGCGGCGATTTTTCGCGAGGCGGGAGGCGGCGAGTTGGGCTCGGCGCAATGCGGGTTCGAGATGGCGCTGCTCGATGCGCTGACGCGGCGCGCGGGTGTGCCGTTGTGGAAATTTTTCGGCGGGGCGGGGACAGAATTGGAAACGGATATGACGGTGACGACCGGTTCGCCGGAGGAATCGGCGGCGGCGGCGCGCGATATTCGGGCGCGGGGCATTCGCACGATCAAGGTGAAGGTCGGCGGCAAGGCGGGGCCGGAGCACGATCTGGCTCGCTTGCGGGCGATCCATGCGGTGGCGCCGGATTCGCCGTTGATTTTGGATGGCAATGCGGGCGTGTCGCGCGAGGCGGCGAAGGCGCTGGTGGTCGGCCTGAAAGCAGTGGGGATCGCGCCGGCGCTGCTGGAGCAGTGGTTGGCGAAGGACGACTACGCGGCGGCGCGGGAGCTGGCGGAGTTTTCCGGGTGGCGGCTCGCGGCGGACGAGGCGGCTTGCGTGGCGGCGGATGTGGCGCGGCTGGCGGACGAGCGGGCGGCGCAGGTGGTGAACATCAAGTTGATGAAGTCGGGCGTGGCGGTGGCGCTCGATCTGGCGCTGGCGGCGAAGGCGCGCGGGCTCGGGCTGATGATCGGTGGCAACGTGGAGTCGCGCCTGGCGATGACGTTCTCGGCGTGTTTCGCGGCCGGGTTGGGGGGCTTCGAATTTGTCGACCTCGATACGCCGCTGTTTTTGGCGACGGATCCTTTCGTGGGCGGGATGCGTTACGAGGGGGCGCGCATCCGGCTGGACGGAATCTCGGCGGGTTTGGGGATGGCAGTCGTCTGAAGCCGCTCGGTGGCGCGGTGAGCGGCTAGACCCGCAAAGAGGGCGATCAGCGTCGCGAGAAGGGAGGCCCCAAGCAGGCCGGGCATGCCTGCGAGCGTGTGTCGCGGCGTGAGGGCGATCAGTTGCCCGGCTCCCAGGGCACCGAGTCCGAAACCGAGATGATGCGCGAGCTGAGTGTGGAGCTGGTGCGAGACGGTGTGATCGGCGGGCAAGCGAGGCGAAACGAGTCCGGCGAGGGCGAGGTGCCGGGTGGAGTTAACGACGAGAAAGAAGGCGATGGCGGAGACCGCGAGCGGAGCGGGCAAGGGGGCGCGGAGCGCGAGAAGTCCGAGCATCGCGGCGACGGAGGCGGCGAGGGTGACGAGGTAGAAGACTGAGGGCGTGGCGCGGGAGCGGAGTCGGCCGACGAGCGGAGGCGCGGCTAGACCGAGCAGCGCGGTGGCGAGGAGCACGACTGGAATGTGGAATTCGGTGTGACCGGCGTTGAAAACGAGGAAGCCGGAGAGAACGGTGAGGTAGGCGGCGGTGACGAAGGCGAGCGCCGTGGTGGCGACAAGGCTCAGCGGAGCCGTTTCGGCAAGAGGGAGGGGCGTCGCGGCGTCGGACAGGGATCCCTTGGGAGAAAAAATCCAGGCGGCGCATTGCCCGAGGAGGATGGGGACGAAGCCGAAGCGCCAGTCGAGCGTGGTGGATGCGAGCAGGCAGGGGGGCATGCCAAAGGCGATGATGCGCGGAGCGAGGCGGGCGACCTCGGGGCTCGCGGAAGGGGCGAGCGCGCGGTGGATGCCGACGAGCGACACGCCGGTGGCGAGGCCGGAGAGGACGCGGGCGGCGACGAGCGTGGGATAGTCGACCGAAAAGACGCCGGGCAGTGTAGCGAGAAGGGCGATCAGGGAAAGCGGGCGCGGGGTTTGCGGGAGCCGGGGCGCGCGGCGGGCGAGAAGTCCGGAGAGGAGGGTGGCGAGGGGGAATGCGGCGGCCAAGGCGGCGACGCCCGGAACGCCGGGGTGCCAGAGGCGCGATTCTTGCGGTCCGAGGGGGAAGACCACCAGCAACGCGAGTCCGTGCAGCCCGAGGAGGATGGCGAGGGCGCGGTCGCGGGAAAATGACGAGACGAGAGGCACCACCGAGGGAAGAGCACGAAACTTGCCGTGAATGCGTGCGAGTTATTCAGGGAAAC
>CBIHRE010000332.1:0-6012 GCA_966212385.1 uncultured Akkermansia sp.
AGCCGACGTTTTGCCACGCGATGGCCTCGCGGTATTGCGGGTCCTGCATGAGCGTGACCATGCGGCTGGTCGCGGCGATGCGGGTGGTGAAGATGCGGAGCTCGGTGCTGTCGCTGGTGCGCCACATGACCTCTTCGCGCCAATCGCCGAAGATGTCGGCGCTCAGGCAGGGGGTGGACTTGGTGCCGTTGTTGGAGGAGCAGCCGGGGGCGTATTGCTGCACGCCGGAGGTGGCGGGATCGAGGTCGAGGTTGGAGCGGCCGCCGTTGACCCAGTCGCCGATGGTGGTGGCGTCGAGGAGCTCGCGGGAGAGGTCGGCGTCCCACCAGACGCCGAAGTTTTGGAACATGTTGGACGGTTTCCCGCCGGTGATGGAGCCGTTGACGTTGTAGATGCTGCCGTCGGCGCTGGTCCACATCTCGTAGCCGGGGACGGAGGGCTCGAGGTCGAAGGCGCAGCCGCGGCCGACGTCGGCGCCGTGGCCGTCGATGGCGAAGAGGAGGGCGCCGGTGCGGGCGTCGCGCAATTCGCCGCCGGCGGCGCCGTAGGAGGAGGGGCTTTCGTGGACCATGAAGACCTCCTGGCCAGGGCGGTTCGGGTCCATGTCGGACATGTGAAGGGCGTCGCCGTGGCCGAGGCCGGTGGAGTAGAGGCCCTTGCCGTTGTCGTCGATGGCGCAGGCGCCGTAGACGATCTCGTCTTTGCCGTCGCCGTCGACGTCGCCGACGGTGAGGCTGTGGGCGCCCTGGCCGCGGTAGGCGGTGTTGCCGGGGGTGCCGTCGTCGCTGTCGAAGACCCAGCGGCTGGTGAGTTGGCCGTCGCGCCAATCCCAGGCGGCGATGACGGCGCGCGTGTAGTAGCCGCGGCACATGATGAGGCTCGGGCGCTGGCCGTCGAGGTAGGCGACGGCGGAGAGGAAGCGGTTGACGCGGTTGCCGTAGTTGTCGCCCCAGATCGAATCAATCTGGGTGGGAGTGGGGTAGTCGGTGGTCGGATACCGCTGCGGGATGAAGCGGGTGGTGGCGAGGGCGGCGCCGGTGAGGCCGTTGAAGATGGTGAGGTATTCGGGGCCGACGAGGACGACGCCGGAGCTGTTGCGATGGTCTACGACCGGATCGCCGATCACGGTGCCGACGCCGTCGACGGTGCCGTCGGCGGTCTTGCAGGCGAACTCGGCTTTGCCGTCGCCGTCGAAGTCGTAGGCGATGAAGTCGAGGGTGTGGGCGCCGGCGTTGATGTTGGTGCCGAGGTTGATCCGCCAGAGGCGGGTGCCGTTCATCTTGTAGGCGTCGAAAACGATGGGGCCGGTGTAGCCGCCGACGCCGCCGCCCCAGGAGTTGGTCGGTTCCCAGCGCACGAGCACCTCGTATTCGCCGTCGCCGTCGAGGTCGGCGATGGAGCAGTCGTTGGCCTCGTAGGTGTAGGCGACGGCGTCGGGCGTGGTGCCGCCGGCGGGGATTTGCAGCGGGATGCCGAGATACTGTTGGATGGCGACGTTGGCGGGGAGCGTGACGGCGGCGCTCGGGGCCTGCTCGACGCCGTTGATAACCGGACGGATGGTGTAGGCGTTGGAGACGGTGAAACTCGCCGTGGTGTCGACGTAGTCGGTGGTGGCGGTGATGGGCGACGCATTGAGCTTGGTCGCGGTGGCGCCGTTGGCGGAGCGGTAGACGTTGAACGACACGCTGGCGGGATCGGTGGCGAGTAGGCGCCAGCCCACGTAGGCTTGGGCGCTGCCGCTGCGGATCGCGACGACGCCACGGCCGAGCGACTCCATCTGGCGCTGGGCAAAGAGGGTGGGCGAAGCGAGCCAGGAGAAGGCGAAAGCCAGCAGGAAAAAGAGGCGCGGAAGTTGCATGGGGCTTGGTTGGCGCTGGCGGGGAGAACGAACTCGGCGAGCGGCGGGGTGGGGACGCCGATTAAGCCACGCCAAGGGCCGATGCCGGCAGGTTAATGGAATCCACCAGTAAGATACGCATGGCTAAGAATGCGTAGGCCAAGTGCCATGCGACGGGGGGCCTGCGCTTGTCGGGAGCACGACGCTCTGTCCACAGCCAGATCGAGCGACGGAGAGATGGATCCGCCCGGTTCACCCGGATCCGGGATCAACTGCTCCGGCTGGAGGTTACAGGGGAGGCGCGAGGTGGATGTGGGCCGGGGCGTCGCGGTCGCAGGCGAGGCGGCCGGAGGCGTCGACGATGAGTTCCGCGACATGGACCGCGCTGCGGCGGGTGTTGGCGCCTGGGGCGGGTTCCGCGCCGACGACGCGTTCCGGGTGCGTGAAGTAAAAGATCCAGGCGCGGCCGTCGTTCACCACGACGTCGGCGTGGGCGCCGATGCCGGTGTCGTCGGGGCCGGAACCGTTGCCCGCGAGAAGGTGTTCTCCGGTTTGACGGGTCCAGGCGAGGGCGTCGGCGGAGCGATAGACGGCCTGGCCGCGCCATTCGTCGACGATCATCCACCAGGCGTCGGCGAAGCGGAAGACTTTCGGGCCCTCGCCGGGGAGGCGGCCGGGAAGCGTGACGAGACCGAGATCGCGCCACGTGAAGAGATCGTCGCTCTCGGCGGCGTTGATGGCCTTGTCGGCGCGTTCGTCGTTATACCACATGCGCCACTTGCCGGAGGGCAGGCGGGCGATGCAGGCGTCGATGACGCGATCGGAGCTCAGGTTGAGCGTCGAGCGGTAGGTCCAGTTTTCGAGGTCGGGGCTGGTGAGGTGGACGATGGCGCGCGGGTGTTGCCACGTGGTGAAAATGCCGGGCACCACGGTGAGATACATGTGGTAGCGTCCCTCGTGGAGGATGATCTCGGGCGCCCAGTGGGTGATCTCGGCCTCGGGGCCGAACTCGGCGGGCAGCGCGATCTTGGCGACGCCGACGTAACGCCAGGTGGCGCCGCCGTCGCGCGACTCCGCGATGCCGAGGCGCGTGCCGTGGACCCAGGCGATTTCGGGGATGGCGGGGGCTTTAGCGCGGCGGTTGGTGTAAAACATCCACCAGGTGCCGGTCTGGCGGTTCCAGACCACGACGGGATCGGCCGCGCCGTCGTGGATGGGATCGCGGAAAAGCGGGCGGGATGCGGCGGTGGGGGTGGGCATGAATCGATTTTTCGAACCGCGAATGGACACGAATGGACGCTAATGCCGGCTGAGGTTGGCCGGACGGGATTAGAACGTGGCGGCGTGGCGGGGGATGATCGTGGCGGAATCGAGGCGGGCGGTGGTCGAGGCGGGGCGAGTGCCCTCGGGCAGCAGGATCGGTGCGTCGGCGCGAAGCGGGAGAATCTCGACGGTGAGCGGGGCGCCCGCGGCGAGTTCGGCGGCGTGGCGAGAGAGGTCGAAGTCGAGGACGTCGCCGTTGAAGAAATCGTCGAGGACGAAGCGCTCGCCGACGCGGAGTCGGATGACGTCGCCGACGTAGCGGATGCGCAGCAGCGTCGGGGTGGAGAGGTTCAGCTTGGCGGGCAACTCGATGCGCCAAGCGGCGGCGGCGGCGAAATCGGCGTCGACGGGGGCGACGGCGACGGCGGGTTTGGTCCAGCCGAGGGAGATTTCGCGGGCGGGGCCGGCGGGGCGGAGATCGGTGATAGACAGCGGGGCGGAGGCCGGAAGACCCGAAGCCGGCGAGCCAGAGGAGGTGGCAAGGGGAGCGAAAAGCGCGCCGGGCCGGGCATCGACGGCGGGGAAGGCGAGGACCGCGAGATCCGCGGGATTTTCGGCGGAGAGGCGGAGCGTGTCGCCGTCGACGGTCAGGCCGGCGTGGGTGAGGAAAACGCGTTCGCGGCCGCGCCATTCGATTTTCCAGAGCGCCAAGGAGTCGGTGTCATCGAGGAGGACGACGCGCAGTTCGGCACCGTCGAGGCCGGCGATGGTTTTGGCGACGTGTCGCCCGGGCGCCAGGGTTTCGGCGGACGCGCCGTTGAAGGCGAATTCGGCGGGGATGCCGGTCGTGGCGGAGAAGAAGACGGTGCGGACCTTGCCCTCGTCGATGTGGCAGAGGAGCTGGGCGCTGGCGTGGTCGAGGCGGACACCGGGAACGAGTTCGAGGCCGAAGGGCCAGATGAAGGACGCGCCGGAGGAGATGGTGACAGGCGAGGACGGGAACTCGACGCGGGCGCCGTCGGCGAGCGTGAGGGCGAAGCGGACGCCGGGCTTGGCGGGAAGCGCGCGGAGGCGTTCGTAGTTATTTACGAATACGAAGCCGGAGCGGCCGTCGGAGCGCGCGGACCAGCGGAGCGTGGCGACGTCATCGACGGAGGCCGGGCGCTCGGCGGGAAAACTCGCGGGCATGCCGGCGAGCGCGGAGCCGTAATCGCGCACGAAGAGGTGCAGACGGCGGAGCCGGTGGTAGTGCGGGCGGAGCTGGCCGGCGGCGCCGAGTGGGGCCTGGAAGTCGTAGTTTTTCTCGGGAAGGTCGTTCCAGTAGCGGGTGGCTTGGGACTCCTGCAAGGGGACGCGACCCTCGGGGTTGATGCCTCCGTGATACATGTAGTAGCCGGGCAAATTGCCGCCGGAACCGAGCTTGGTGAGGACGAGCGAATCGATGTCGCGCGGGTCGATCCGGATGCGACGGTGGTAGCTGCTCATCATGCCGCCGCCGAGCTCGCAGGTGAGGAAGGGGTAGCGCTCGGTGTCGACGGGATCGGAGGTGTCGCGTCCGCCCTTGAGATCGGAGGCGATGCCGACATCGGTGCGGCGGGGGCCGAAGCGGAAGTTGGCCGGGTAGGCGTTGGGCATCGGCGTGATCTCGCGATCCCAGAAACCCTCGGGGTAGGCGCCGTAGAGCGGGAGGAGTTCGCCGAAGGGAACGGGCGTGGAGGGATCGAACCAACCGGTGCGGGTGTAGAAAGGCGCGTCGAGGCCTTCCTCTCTGGCGATGCGCTTGATGGTGAGGAGATGTTCGGCGGGGCCGAAGTATTCGTTCTCGATCTGGAAGGCGACGATGGGGCCGCCTTGTTTCCAGAGGAGACCGTCGAGCTGGGCGCGGATGGCGGCGAAGTGCCGGCGGACGGCGGCGAGGTAGGCGGGGTCGTCGGTGCGGGCCTTTTCGCCGAAGCCGGACACGACCCAGTCGGGGAGTCCGCCGTTGCGCACCTCGCCGTGGCACCAGGGGCCGAGGCGGACGACGGTGGTGAGGCCGGCGTCGCGGACGGCGGCGACGAAGCGGCGGAGATCGCGGTCACCGGACCAGTCGTGCGCGCCCTCGGTTTCCTCGTGGTGGATCCAGAACACGTAGGAGGCGACGCAGTCGATGCCGCCGGCCGTCATCTTGAGCAACTCCTCGCGCCAGCGATCGGCGGGCACGCGGGTGTAGTGCAGCTCGCCCATGACGGGCATCCAGCGACGGCCGTTGAGGAGCAGGCTCGTCGAGTCGACGGAGATTTCGGCGCCGGAGGAGCTGCGTGTGGTGCCGAGCTGGAAGACTTCGGCGGGCGGTTGCTGGACGGGCGAGATGGCGATGGCGGGCATGAGAGCTGGGAGCGGGGCGCAGGGAGGTGGGAAGCAGAGGTCGGAAGGAGCGACGGGGAGCGGGTGCGCGAAGGGAGGTGGATCAAGCCGCGGCCGTGTCGCCGGCGTTTTTCAGCAGGCGGGAGAAATGTCCGCCGGCGGCGGCGAGTTGCTCGAAGCTGCCTTGCTCGACGATGCGTCCTTCGTCGAGGACGACGATGCGGTCGGCATGGCGGATGGTGCTCAGGCGGTGCGCGATGGTGATGACGGTGCGTCCGCGGGCGAGGTTGTCCAAGGCCTGCTGGATGAGGCGTTCGCTTTCGTAGTCGAGGGCGGAGGTGGGCTCGTCGAGGATGAGCAGGGCGGGATCGCGCAAGATGGCGCGGGCGATGGCGAGGCGCTGGCGCTGGCCTCCGGAGAGGAGCGCGCCGCGTTCGCCGATGCGCGTGTCGTAGCCTTGCGGCAGGCGGAGAATGAACTCCTCGGCGTGGGCGAGGCGGGCGGCGGCGCGGATTTCCTCGTCGGTGGCCTCGGTGCGGGCGAAGCGGAGGTTGTCGGCGATGGTG
>CBIHRE010000333.1:0-6010 GCA_966212385.1 uncultured Akkermansia sp.
GGGGATGGGCGCGAGGACGGGGGCGTTGTTGACGCCGACGACGACGGGCAAACTCGTGGCGGAGACGGGGGCTCCCGACGCGACGAGGGCGGAAGTGGCCGGGTTGTAGATGTCGAGCGAGTTAGAGACTACGGCGGTGTATTGGCCGGTGGAGCCGGCCTGGATGTTGGAAAGCGAGAGGGTGGCGGTGGTGGCGCCGGAGACGACGGTGCCGTCTGGGCGGGTGCCGTTGGCGATGGGAGAGCCGTTGAGGTTCCACTGGATGGTGGGCGCGGTGTTGTTCACGCCGCTGCGGCCGGCGGTGGTGATCGAGATCGTGGTGGAGCCGCCGATGGTGACGGCGGAGCTCAGGGTGGGCTGCTTGACGATGGCGAGGGAGTTGTAGGTGGTGTAGGTGCCGAGGCTGGTGGTGTTGGTCACCTGGACGTCGGTGGCGTCGTAGATCTCGAGGCCCTTGCCGCCGGTGATCTTGACGTTGTCGAGGAGGACGTGGGCGATGAAGTAGTCGGCGAGCGGCAGTCCCCAGATGATGCTGTAGCCGGTGGAGCCGGTGGAGGTGATGTCGCGCAGGGTGATGTTTTTCCAGGCGGGCAGCGTGGTGACGTTGAGCGGATTGGGCGGGGTGGCGTTGTAGGTGGCGACCTTGGTGGTGGTGGTCTGGCTGCTGCCGCTGGTGGCGCCGGGGGAGCCGACCTGGTTGTAGTAGCTATAGAATACGATGGGGTAGGTGCAGTTGGTCATCGTGATCCGCTCGTAGACGATGTTTTGCACGATGCCGCCCTGGGTGGCGTCGGCCTTGAGGCGGAGCGCGGTGGTGGTGCCGGTGAAGGTGCAATCGCTGACGGTCATGCCATCGAGGCCCTTGTTGGACTGGCCGCCGACAGAGAGGCCGTGGCCCTTGCCGAAGGTGCAGTTCTTGATGACGAAATCGCTGCAGAAGGCGTTGCCGGGTTTGACGGCGATGTTGTCGTCGCCGCCCGAGATGTCGCAGCGCTGGATAAGGTAACGCTGGCCGGCGGGGTCGAGACCGTCGGTATTGAGGGCGTTGCTGGCGAGGGCGCGGATGACGATGTCCTCGATGGTGACGTCGTTGGTGGTGCTGAACGCGACGTGGAAGCTCGGCGAGTCGGTGAAATGCAGGCCGGAGACGCGCACGCGGGTGCAGCCGGTGAACTTGACCATGTAGGGGCGGTGCGGGAGGGCGCCGTTGGCGGTGTAGGCGGTCCACCAAGCGGAGCCGTCGCCGAAGATCGTGCCACCGCCGGAGAGCGCGACGTCGTGGACGTTGTTGGCCGCGATGAAATTCGAGTAGGAGCCGGTCGCGGAGGTGTAGATCGAGGACTGGTAAGTGCCGTAGGGCAGGATGCGCAGCGTGGCGCCGGTCTCGACGCGGAGGTCGATGAAGTTGGCCAGGGTGATCGGGCCGCACAGGTAGGGCTGGCTGGCGGCGGGGAAACGCACGATACCGCCGCCAGCGGCCGAGGCGGCGGCGATCGCGGCCTGGATGGCGGCGGTGTTGTCGGTCGTGCCGTTGGCGATCGCGCCGTAGGTGGTGACGTCAAAGGTCGCCGTGGGAATAACCGGTGTCGCGGGCGCGGTGGCGGCCTGGGCGACGGAGAGGGCGCCGAGCAAGGCGAAGGCAAATCCGATGAATTTTAGCCAAAGGCGGGCTTTGGGCGAGGCGAGGCTGCTGCGGGGAGGCATGAACGGGGATGGGAAAACCCGCCGGAAAAAAGATCGCGAAGGAGCCGGGGCTATCTTGTGAAGACAACGCGACCCTCGACCTGTGCGGCGAAGGAGCTCGATCAAAGGACGGAATAACGCGGCGCGGCGATTTCCCTACGGCTCTCATCGTTGCGTGAGAAGCGGGCGACGTTGGATCCGGGCGCGCCGTTCCATGCCCTTACGGCAAAAGAAAAAGCCCGCGGCGAAGGCCGCGGGCTTGGTGGGAAACCGGATGCGAGAGCGATCAAGCGGCTTTGGCGGCGGCCGCGGCGGACTTTCCGCGGGTGAGGCCGCTGCTGCGCTCGCTGGCGCGTTTGTAGCCCATGGTTTCGTAAAGATCGCCGTCGTCGCCTTCTTCCAGGTCTCCCTTCACGGCATTGACCACGCGTTTGATGGAAGCGAGGGCGGCCTCGTCGGCGGCGTCGCGCTGGTTTTTGGCGGCGGTGAGCTGGGCCTCGAGCTCCTCGATGGTCTTGCGGGTGTCGGTGCAAGGTTTCACGGCGGCCTTGAATTGCTCCAGGGTCATTCCGGCGAAACTCTTCGCGGGACGAAGCGTTTCCCACGCGTTGACGATTTTCTTGATCTTGGCTTCGTTCTGAACGGGCGATGGCATAGTTAGGTGATTTGGATTTTTTGTGTTTGTCCGCATCCACTTGATGCGTAGCGATAATTCTATACGCAATTCCCGCATACATTGCACGTAAGTTTGATCATATTTGTGCATGAAACACGCGACTTACGTAGTTTTTTACGCAGACGAAGCTTGTCTGTGTGCGTTTGGATCAAGTCTCCACGGAGACGGGCTTCATCTGCGCGGAGACAAGGCTTGTTTGCGTGCAGACGAGCCTTGTTTGGACATGTTTGGTGTCCGTCTTTGGGCAGGCGGAGCCAAAAGGCGTCGGGTTGGTGCCTGTCTGCGCGAAGGCGAAGTCCAAATCTAGGCAGACGAGGTGAACGCCCGCGTAGACGAAGTCCGATTCCGCGAAGACGGGATCAAATGCGGCGGAGTAGTGGAGAGAACCTGTGGAGTTCCGGTGCAAACCCGCCTTGCCACACGGGATCATGGCTCGGGGCGAGGGCGTTACCCGAAGCGCAAGCGACCCCAATGTGGAGATTCTGGAGCAGATCTAGAAATCCCGTGTTTGGCGTGGTGCTTCCGATCCTGTCCGCTCGGGTTGCTAAGACTCGGCTGTGGGTTGTCGGAATTGGTTTTGATCTGGCGGGTGAACTCGCGCCTTTGCCTCATCTCGAAGCTCGCCAAGGGCAGGAATTCATCCTAGGGTTACCGCCTAATGCTCGCGAGAACGGCCCAGCCCCTTTCGGCGGTCCTCGCACCATGTGTCGTGTTCATTGGATGGCGCGGCCGAGTCATTCGTAACAGCGAGAAATCCTTTGGTCTTACGGAATGGCGCCCCTCAAAATGTCCACTCAAATCCAGTTAGGGGAGCTTCAGCCGGTTCCAATTCCTATTATTTCCGACCTAAACTACGTTAGGCAGAAGAATAAAATGCGAATGCATCATGGAAAAGTCGCACGCTCAACACATCATTGAACACTTCAGTAAGAACGCTGCCTGGGCCGAAGAACGAAATCATTTCCTCGAAATGCTCTGTGCGGCTGAATTCCATTGGTTCTTCGTCCAAGGACTAGACGCGATTCGAAATGAATACTACATTCCCGGAGTATCCTCCCTCCTGAACGGAATTGAAGCGACTTTGCGAGTCACAATTGCCCAAGTTTCGGCAGCATCTGGAGTGAAATCGATCGAAGAGCTTTCCCCCTATAGAGTTCTCAGCAATAATCTAATTCTAAATGCCAAAGATATTGGCATGCCTGTGCAGGCATTGGCATTTCCGAGTGAGGCCGACTTCATGGCTAAGCTCAATACCGTTAAGCCTAATGTTGTGTATGTCGAAGTAGTGAGGCATCGGAATAATACCTGCCATGGCGATATTTTTGAATTCATTAATAGGGACTTGGGGCCGGAAAATTCATTTTTCACTCCAGAGTCGATTCGTCCGCTGGCATTTATTCTTATCGATGTTTGTCGAAATTGGGCTGAAGAACTCGGAAAATTCAGAAGATCGAAGGGCTTGCTCCATTATGATTAAGCCAGAAATGAAAAATGAGCCTAACAAAGCGGTGGAGCCAATGCCTACCGCTGTCACGAATCGTGCTTGCGCACGATTCGCGCCAGCGGTAGTCATGGCTCACCTTTGACGTTAGGCAGAAGCGGATAACTTATCTAAGCATGAAATTGCATATAATTCTACTGGCATGCGTCTCCTCAATTGCCTTCTCTCAAGAAGCGACCGACCGGCTCACTGAATTTCCCGGAAAGGAGTATGGGAGCGGGGAGATTAGGCGAAGCATGCGGCCAGTGACACCAGAGGACCTCGTTGAAGGTTCGCCTATATGGATTGTTTACCAAGTAATCGCCCATTCCAAGGCGATGAATTTTGATGCCCTGACGAAACTTCAGTCTCCAGCACAGATTAGGGCCGCAAGGCAGAATACCCCCGAGCAGATGGACGCCTTGGTTGGTGGCATTTTACTCGATGACACAGTCAAAGTCGGCGATTCGAAGGAAGAAGGGAGCCGATATTATGTTTATCTGACTTTTAAGCGCGAAGACGGCCGGAAGAGGTCATTTTATAGTTATTTTTTGAGAGTTGACGGGAAGTGGCTGAGTGTTACCGGGTCCGAGTGGCAGCAAGATAGACTCGAACAAAATAAATGAAGCGGAGCCTAACAATGCGGTGGAGCCAACTCCGGTAGCTGTCACGACTCCGGCTTACGCCGGAGTCGCGCCACCTACCTTCGCGGCCTTGAGCGTTAGGCAGAATTATGAAATACCTCGTTGCTTTATTTATTATGTTTGTCGGCAGCCTGTCTGCCGAAACGTGGCGCGCGGGCGAGGTGCTCGCCTTGCCAGATGGGGGAAGTCTATACGTCGAGCTTCTGACGGATACGGGGCAGAAACAAGGTATAGTCTTTGATGGTCGTATCCGCAGCACCACGCGTCAAAAGTTGTATCTCGGCACTAACCCCGACAGCGACGCAAAATTGATGACGCAGAAGGAGGAGGAATACTATTTAGGCGTTTTGGAGCGACTTTCTAAAGCCGAAGATGGGAAAGGTAAGAGCAGTGAATGGAAGCGCGGCGTTATTTTAAAGATTCTGGAGAAAACCCGAAAAGAAAATTGAGCCTAGCAAAGCGATGGAGACAATTTCGGTAGCGGTCACAGTTCCTGCTTTCGCAGGATCTGCGCCATCTACCTCCATGTCTCATCTTCGACGTTAGGCGAAGAAAGCAGCATCAATGTCCGACGAGACCATCATTCAAGTGCTTCGAGCAGAAAGTTCGCGACGAACGCCCGTAGAGACTGCAGAGCTTCTTGGCGAGCTTACCGGTGGCTCACTCACGCAATCGAAAGTGATATTCTCCTTTAGTCGCGCGTTTCCTCAGATTCCGCTACGCAAGTTGATCGAGGCTGGAGCATGGTCCCGCGTCGGTGGTGGCGGCATGTGCGATCAGGAGTTCAATGAGTTACTGCGTCCTTGGTTCGGACAGAAAACACACGAAGGAAAAGATGTCTAACAAGGCGCTAGAGCCAACGGCACTATTCGTCATGCCTCGTGCAGAGCCACGAGTCATGCCATATACCTCCGCGGCTCGTGCTTGCGCACGCCCTGCGCCAAGCATCCGCCTCGCTCATCTTGAGCTTTGGGCAAATCGAGCCATCCAGAACCCACGCAAACGATCACCGCTGCCGAATCGAAATAGGACGCAATCCCAGATTAAATCGCTAATGTTACCTTCAAAATGAGACGATTGGATTCCCTGCCCAACGAGTTCACGACTTGGATTCGTGCGCTACCGACCGTTGATCTGAGGCGGTGCCTATCGGATGCGATCGATCGCCAAGCCATTTGCTTTGGTTTGAGTTTCGATGCTGGCACTATCGTCGCAGCAATAGAGGGATATGATCAGCAATATTTCTCCTTGTTAAAAGATGCAGGCACAGAGAATGATGCTCTCCGTTTTTTCAGACAAGCACGCCTTGCATCTGCATACAAATTCCTGCTGGAGCACGAAGAAGAGGAATCGGCATACGAGTTTTTCATGTCTCTGCGGGAGGACACAACTCACTCAGCAATCAGGGAATTAAGTGACCGAAAACAAGGAACCTAACAATACGATGGAGCCAACTTCGGTAAATGCCGCGTTTCCGGCTTACCTCGGAACCGCGCCATTTCCCTCCGCGGCCCATCTTGGACGTTA
>CBIHRE010000334.1:0-6009 GCA_966212385.1 uncultured Akkermansia sp.
CGAAGCACCACGGCCCGCCCTTGGGTCTAAACCGGGCTCAGTGCGCGCAGGCGCAGGCGTATTCGGGCCGGTCGCACTCGCCGCAGGTCGCGAGGTTGAGCGGCACGCGCACGGTCACCGTCTCGGCGTCGGTGGAAGGTTTCACGCGCAGCACCACCGGAAGGTTTTTGCCCTCGGGCAGCGCGGCGGTCGTGAGGAGCGAGCCGGTCGCGCCTTCTCCATCGGAGGCAAAGGCCAGCGTCACCGGCGCCGAGCGCTCGCCGGTGATGAGCGTGGCGGCCAGGCCGGCGGGCACGGCGACGGGCTTGCCGGCCTCGTCGATGAAGGTGAGGCGCACCTTGCGCTCGGCGGTGACGAAGAGCTCGGCGTGCGGCTCGAGCTGGGTGATGACGCGGCCTTTGTTGGGCCCGACGAGTTTCTTGGCGGCGTCATGCGCGTGTCCGTCGGCGTGGTCGCCGGCGGCGAAGGCGGGAACGACGAGGGCGAGGACGAGGGCGAGCAGTTTGGTTTTCATGGGATGTGGGTGTGAGATTTGTGCGGACGGGAAAATCGGCCGATCTATTCGAAGGCGTCGCCATGCGTCTCGAGCGCGCGTTCGGCGGCGCGGCGGCCGCAGAGCCAGAACACCGAGGGCGTGACGACGAAGGTGAGGAAGGTGCAGGACGCCAGGCCGCCGACGATGGCCACGGCGACCGGGTGGAGGATCTCCTTGCCGGGCTCGTCGGCGGCGAGGATGAGCGGGACGAGCGCGATGCCGGCGGCGAGCGCGGTCATGAGCACCGGCACCACGCGTTTCAGCGTGCCGCGCACGATCATCTCGCGGGTGAACGTCTCGCCCTCGTGCTGCATGAGGTGCAGGTAGTGCGAGAGCAGCATGATGTTGTTGCGCGCGGCGACGCCGCCCACGGCGATGAAGCCGACGAGCGTGGCGATGCTGATGTTGTCGAGCTTCCACCAGGTGAAGGCGAGCGCGCCGGCCAGCGCCAGCGGGATGCTGAGCATCACCTGAAGCGCCAGCGCGAGACTGCGGAAGTAGGCCTGCAACAGGATGACGATCGCGACGGCGATGATGCCGCCGAGGACGGCGATGCGCCGGGTGGCGTCGCGCTGCGCCTCGAACTCTCCCTCGTAGGTGGCGAAGTAGCCTTCGGGGAACTTCACCTTGGCGGCGACCTCGGCACGCAGGCGGTCCACGCTCGCGCCGACGTCGCGGCCGGTGGGCTGGATGGCGAGCGTGATGCGACGCTGGCTGTTTTCGCGGAAAATCACGTTCGGGCCGCGCGCCTCGCGCACCTCGGCGACGAGGCGCAGCGGCACACGCGCGCCGGAGGGCGTTTCGATGGGCAGCTCGCGAAGGCGGTCCGGCGAATCGCGCCAAGCCTCGGGCAGGCGCAGCACGAGCGGGATCGAGCGCTGGCCTTCGCGCAACTCGGCGACCTCGCGGCCGCCCACGAGGGTGGAGAGCAGCTCGTTGAGCGCGCCGGGCGTGACGCCGTAGGCGCCGGCGCGCTCGCGATCGGCCTCGATGCGGAGCTGCGGGATGTCGGCCTGCGCGTCGAGGCGGGCTTTTTCGAAGCCAGGGATCGCGCGCGCGAGGGTCTGCACCTGTTCGCCGAGGCGGCGGAGTTCGCCGAGCTCGGGGCCGAAGATCTTCACCGCCACGGGCGCGGAGACGCCGCTCAACATGTGCCCGATGCGGTCGGCGAGCGGGCCGCCGATGGCGGCGAAAGCGCCCGGGATGCGGCGGAGGCGGGTGTTGATCTCGGCGAGGATCTCGGCGCGTGAGCGCTTGGAGCCGGGATCGAAGTCCACGTCGAACTCGGCGGTGGAGACGGGCACGACGTGATCGCCGCGTTCGGCGCGACCGAGGCGGCGCCCGACCTTGGAGACGCCTTCGACGGCGAGCAGCTCGCGCTCGATGATGTCGCCGATGCGGTTCATCTCCGGCAGCGAGGTGCCGGGCGCGGCGGTGGCGGCCACGAGCGCGGTCTCCTCTCGAAACTTGGGCAGGAAATCTTTGCCCATCGTCGGATACAGGGCAAAGGCCGCGACGAGGAGGACGCCGACTACGGCGAGCACAGGGGCGGGAAAGGAAAGCGCCGGACGGATCGCGGTGGCCGCGACGAGGCGTTTCAGCGCGCGGGTGAAGCGGTTGTCGTGAGGGTCGGTCCCAGGTAGGGCGCGACCGCCGGGCGCGCCGTGGTTTGTCGGCGAAGGGAGCCCGTCCTTCTGCGGCGGCGGGCCCGCCATGCCCGGGTTGAGGAGCAGCGCGCAGAGCACGGGGATGACGGTGAGCGAGACGAGAAATGACGCCGCCATGCTGAGGATGGTGGCGACGGCGATGGGCGCGAAGAGCTTGCCCTCGACACCGCTCAGACCGAGCAGCGGCAGGAAGACGAGCACGATGAGCACCGTCGCGTAGAGGATGGAGTTTCGCACTTCGCCCGAGGCCTCGGCGATGACGGCGAGACGCGGGCGCGGCGTTTTCCGGGCGGCGTTTTCGCGCAGGCGGCGGAAGACGTTTTCCACGTCCACGATGGCGTCGTCCACGACCATGCCCATGGCGACGGCGAGACCGCCGAGGGTCATGGAGTTCACCGAGAGGCCGAACCACGCGAAGGTGAGCAGCGTGATGGCGAAGCTGAGCGGGATCGCGGTGAGCGTGATGAGCGTGGTGCGGACGTTGAGGAGGAAGAGGAACAGGATGACCGCCACCATGACGGCGGCGTCGCGGATGGCCTCCTCGAGGTTGCCGATGGCGTGGTCGATGAACTGGCGCTGCTGGAAAAGCGGCACCACCTCGACGCCGGCGGGCAGGGCCGGGCGCAGTTCCGCGATGGCGGCCTCGATCTGCTCGGTGAGGGCGCGGGTGTCGAAGCCGGGGGACTTGGTGATCGACATGACGACGCCGCGGGTGGGCTCCTTCTCGGGCGCGACGCTCACGGTCGAATCGCCGCGCATGGGCTCGATTCCCCAGGCGATCTCGGCGACGTCGGCGAGGACGACAGGCCCGGCGGAGCGGTCGTCGTGGACCTTGACCACGGTGCGGCCGAGCGCGGCGAGGTCCGTGCTCATGGCGAGGTTGCGCACCATGATCTCGGTCGGGCCGGTGTCGAGGAAACCGCCGGTGGTGGTGCCGGCCGCGGCGGAGACGGCGGCGGCGATCTCGTCGTGGGAGACCGAATACGCCGCCATGCGCGCGGGGTCGGGTCGCACCTCGAGGCGGCGCACGCCGCCTCCCATGTTAAGAATCTCGGCGATGCCGGGAATGGTCTGGAGGCGGCGGCGGATCGTCCAGTCGGCGAGGGTGCGGACCTCGGGCGGGGAGAGATAGCCGGGCTTGCCCTCGGGCACGGTAGAGCGCACGCCGACGAGCAGGATCTCGCCCATCAGCGACGCGACGGGCGTCATGAAGGGCTGCACGCCCTCGGGGAGTTGCTCGCCGGCGGACTGGAGCCCCTCCTGCACGAGGGTGCGGGCACGGTAGATGTCGGTGTTCCAGCCGAACTCGGCGTAGATGAGCGAGAGCGAGACGTCGGAGTTGGACCGGACGCGAGTGAGGCCGGCGACGCCGAGGAGCGAGCTCTCGAGCGGCTGGGTGACGCGCGTCTCGACCTCCTCGGGCGCGAGGCCGGGGGCCTCGGTGAGGATGACGACGGTGGGTTTGGTGAGGTCCGGCAACACCTCGACGGGCAGGCCCAGGCCGGTGCGCAGACCGAGCAGGAGCACGATGAGCGCGAGGCCGAGAATCACCGCGCGGTGGCGGAGCGACCAGCGGATCAGATGGTTAAGCATGGCGGCGGCGCGCGGTGGCGATCAGGAGGCCGAGGGTGGCGAGGGCGAGCACGGCGGTGGCGATCTGCCAGGGACGCTCGGGATGCGCGTGGCCCTCGGAGGAGGAACCGTGTTCGTGGCCATGTTCACCGGACGCGGCGGCGGGCTTGGCGGCGCCGCCTTTGGGCAATTCGGAACCGTCTTCGGCGTGCTCGTGGCCGTGGGCGGCGTCGAGGGCCTCCTTGAGGGAAAGGCCGCCGCCGCCGGCGAAGGAGAGCGAGTAGGCGCCGCGGGTGACGACCTCGTCGCCGGGGAACACGCCGCTCACGATCTCGACGTAGCGGTCGTTGCTCGCGCCGAGGACGACCTGGGTTTTCACGAAGGCGTTGGGCAGCTCGAAGTCCTTCACGAAGACGCTGCGAGGCGCGGTGCCCTCGCCTTGGACGGCCTCGCGCGGCACGGAGAGCACCTCGGGGCGGCTGGCCACAATGATGGCGAACTCGGCGCGCAGGCCGGGGCGGAGACGGCCCTCGGGATTCGCGAGGCGGAAGTGCGCGTCGAGCGTGCCGCTGACGGCGTCGGCGGCGGGCGCGAAGCGGACGAGTTCGCCGGTGAAGGTCTCGTCGGGGAAGGCGGCGAGGCGGATGCGGGCCTTGGTGCCGAGACGCAGGCGGCCGGAGGCGGACTCGGGCACGCGGGCGACGGCCTCGACCGAGGAAAGATCGGTGATCTCGATCAGGGCGGCGTCGGGCTCGACGGGGTCGCCGAGGTGGATGGCGCAAGCGGTGACGGTGCCGGCGATGGGCGCGCGGAGGGCGACGACCGGCGGTGGATCGCCGGCCTGGCGGCTTTCGACGCGGACGATCTCGGCGTCGGCCACGACGCGGTCGCCGAGGTGCGCGGAAAGCCCGACGGCGCGGCCGGAGATGCGACTGCTCACGGCGGCCAGGCTCGCTTGGGAGGCCTCGACGCGGCCGAGGGCAAAGACCGTTTCCTCGAACACGCGCGGCTCCGCGGAGGCGAAGGCGAGACGCAGGTTGGCGACGGCGTTGGCGTCGAGAACGACGGTGTTTTTTGCGCGCGCGTCCGCGAAGGCGGCAAGGGGCGCGGCGAGGAGAAGACCGAGAAGGGAAAGGGAAACGAATTTCATGCGATCAGGGGAGGAGGCGGCCTGCGGCGGCCAGGTTTTGCACGAGGGCGAGGTGGTAGGCACGGCGCGCGGCGAGGTCGGAGCGCTCGAGTTCGGCGAGGCGTTCGCGGGCGCGGAAGACCTGCGCCATCTCGGCTTCGCCGCGGCCGAAGGCGGCTTCGGTGGCCACGAGGTGGGCGCGCGCGGCGGGCAAGAGCTCGTCCGCGATCGCGCGGGCGGCGGCGTGGCGCGCGGCGAGCGCGGCGGCGGAGGCGGCGACCTCGTTGCGGGCGGCGAGCGCGAGGGCGTCGCGCTCGAGGACGAGGCGGCGGCGCGCGGCTTGTTTTTCCGCGACCGCGGGGCCGGCGACCTTGCGCACGGGCAGCGGCATGCTGAAGCGCAGACCGATCTTCAGTTCCTGCTCGCGGGAGCCGAGGTCGTCGCGGTCCTGCTCGCCTTCGGCGAAGACGCCGACGCGGTAGTCCTCGCGGCCTTGGGAGCGAGCGAGCGCGATCTCAGCGTCGCCGGCCGCGAGCGCGCCCTCGGCGAGCGCGATATCAGGGCGGGACGCGAGCGCGGCGGGCGGCGGGGCCTCGGCGGGCAACGAAAGATCGAGCGACGCGGCGAGCGCGGGCTCGGCCTCGCGGCCCAGCTCCGTGGCGAGGGCGTATGCGGCGGCGAGACGTTCGGCGCGGGGCTCGGCGAGGGCGAGCTCGGCCTCGCGAGCGACGAGTGCGGCGTGTGCGGAATCGAGCGCGGAGAGCTGGCCGGCCTTCACCTGGCGGACTTGAGCTTCGGCGAACTCGCGGGCGAGCGCGGCCTGGCGTTCGGCGAGGGCGAGGCCGGCGTCGGCCGCGGCGAGTTCCACGAGTGCGACGCGGGCGCGGGCCACGGTCTCGGCCTCGGCGGCGCTGATTTCGAGCCGGGCCAAGGCGACGGCCTCGGCGGCCACGCGGCGTTCGAGACGCAGCCGCGAGGTGCGCGGGAAGGCCTGGGTGAGACCGACCTCGAAGCGTCCGCGTTCGCGCGAGCCGGCGGCGAACTCGGTCTCGAGTTCGGGATCGGGCAGGCGACCGAGGCCGGAGGCGCGGGCTTCGGCTTCGGCC
>CBIHRE010000335.1:0-5997 GCA_966212385.1 uncultured Akkermansia sp.
TTCAGGAAAGGACCCATAGTCCGACCGTCCCCAAAACGATCAAGGTGGCCAGGACGAGGAGGGCGCGGCGCTCTTGGGCGGTGACTTTGTGCAGCATGGCTGGGAGGCGGGATCAGGAAGAGGGGGGCCGGAGCGGGGCGTAGCGAGCGTAGAGGGCGTAGGTCGTCTCGAGAGGAAGGGGCTGGATAAGCGGCAGCACCTGTTCGAGCCGGAAGGTCGAGGGATTCGCGAGGAAGGCTTGCCGCGCGCGGTCGAGGGCACGGAGATCGCGTTCGGCGGCTTGCGAGAGGAGCGCGGAGGCTTCGCGAACGAGCTCGGGGTCGCCGTCGATGGCGCAAGCGGTGAACCAAGAGAGAAGCGTGGGGTAGGCGTTCTCGTTTGCGGGCAGCGGGTCGCGTCGGTTCGCCTGCGCGACAAGGCGGAGCAAGTCCCGGTCCGGGTGGAGTATCAGGTGGGCGCCGAGGAGCTCGCGGGTGGCGGGGTGGACAGGGACGGCGAGGAGGCGTTGGAGCAAGGCGAGGCGATCACCGGAACGCCCCAGCGCCGCCAAGGCATCGAGGCGGAGCAGGACGCTCTCCCGCTCCCCGAGCGGCGCGGTGCCGGAGGTCGCGAGCGAGAGCACGAGATCGGGGCGGTTTTCCTCGAGGAGCCGGCGCAGGAGATAGGCGGCGGCGAAGCTTTCGCGCTGGGCCGGAATGGCGTCGACGAGGGTGTGAACCCGCTCGGTCGGAGATTGCTTGGCGAGGGACTTTTCAAGCTCGACCAGCGCGCGGGCGGCGGCGGGAAGGCGCGGATGCCGGGCGGCCGTGGCGAAAGCTTCGGGACGGCCGGTGCGACGGCCGGCGAAAAGAAGGGCTTGGAGCCACCCGGGCGAGGGCTGGCCTTCGGAGGCGATCAGGCGATCCAGGGCGAGCGGGACGATGCCCGCCATCTCGCCACGTGCGAGGAGCGCCCGATACCACATTTGGGCGGTGTGTTCGCGCCGATCGGGATGCTCCCGGTAGAGCCGAGCGAACACGGCGTCGGACTGGGCGGGTTGCGCGCCTTGGCAAAGCTGGGCCAGCAGGAGCCCCGAGGCGTAGTCGGCGGGGTTGAGCTCGTAGGCGTTGGAGAGGGCGAAGAGCGCGTCGGCGGGACGACCTGCGGCGCGGGCTTCGCGGGATTGCTCCAGATAGCGTCGGGATTGGACGGCGCGCAATTCGGGCCAGGCGCGGGGCCAGGCGACTTGCCGGTAGGTCGAGCGAAAGCCGAGCGCGTTGAGCGCCAGGAAGACGAGCAGGGTGGCGACGGCGTAGGAGCCAAGCCCGCCGAGGGAGAAAAGCAGGAGGGCGCGTCCCCAGAAGGGGCGAGTCCGCGGGGCGTCGACCGAGCAGACCCAGGCGCCGTCCGCTCGCCGGGCGAGGAGCGGGCATGCGACGCGAAAAAGCCCGGGGGACCGGAAGTGGGTGATCGCTTCGCAGCCCGTGCGATGGGCCAGGCCGGAATCGCTGGCGACCTGGCAAGGGCAGGGGCCGCGACGGCCGCGGAGAAGGTGCCAGGTTTTGCGCGTGTTCCAATAAAGGGCCCCCCAAGCGAGGCGAAAAGTATCGGAGATCCAGCCGGTCACGCGGCGGACGCTGCGGAGAGGGCGCGGCGAGTGCGAGCCGGAAGAGGCCGGCGGTCCGGGCGGGAGGAAAAACCGGCCGCGCGAGTGGAGAAATCGGCGAGGCGGGGTTTTTTGGAAGGCGTTCGGCGGTCCCTGAAACCGCCGCGACAAGCAAACGTCTTACTTGAAGCCTATGCAAATCCTCCGACTCCCCTCCCTCCTTCGCGCCGGCCTCCTTACGGCCGGCTTTTTCGCGGCGTCTCTGCTCGGCGCCGCCACCGTGGGCCAGCCGGCGCCCGCTTTCACGCTGACCGATATCGACGGCAAGGCGCACAGCCTGTCCGATTACAAAGGCAAGACGCTGGTTCTCGAGTGGGTGAATCCGGAGTGCCCGTTTGTGGTGAAGCACTACGACAAGAGCGGCAACATCCCGGCCACGCAGAAGGCCGCCGTCGCGGACGGCGTGGTGTGGTTGCAGATCAACTCCGCCGCGGCCGGCAAGCAGGGCGACTTCGACGCCGAGAAGGCGAAGGCCTGGCAGGCGAAGAACAAGGTCGCCGCGACGGCCTATCTCCGCGATGCCGACGGCAAGGTGGGCAAGGCCTACGACGCGAAGACCACGCCGCATATTTTCATCATCAACGCCGAGGGCGTCCTCGTCTACAACGGCGCGATCGACAGCATCCGTTCCGGCAACCCGGAGGATATCGCGAAGGCCGAGAACTACGTGAAGAGCGCTCTCGCCGCGATCAAGGAGGGCAAGCCGGTCGCGAACGCCACCACCCAGCCCTACGGCTGCTCGGTGAAGTATTGAAAAATCGGTTACGCCGGAAGCGCCGGAGTCACGAGGTCGAAGGCCGCCCGAAAACGGGCGGCCTTTTTCATGGATCGACGTCGCCGCCGGCCGGGGCGGGCTCCGGGCCGAACAGGAACAGCTCCCCGGAGGAGTTCGGCAGGGCCGGTTTCGACGGCAGCGCCGGAAGAAGAAACGCGCCTCGGGCCAGCGGTCGTGTTTCACCGGTTTCTCCCGAGGGGGCGATAAACACACCGGAAAAGCTCACCGTCCGGGAAACCGTTTTCGTGCGCTCGGGATTGTTGGTCGTCGGCGCGGGCACCGAGTCGTGAAGGACGAAGCGGCCGTTGAAGGCGCCGGTATCCGGGTGGATGGTCCACGTGAAGGCGCTCGGGTTGAGGCTTGGCGCGGTGGTCCGGCCTGACACCGAGAACGACAGCGACGCGGGCAGCGATGCCGCGTGCGCGTCCGTGATCTTTGCCTCGGGGGCGAACCGGAATTCGGCGTCGAGGGCGGCGAGTTTGGTTTGCGGATCAAGCTCCAATCCCAAGCGCTCGAGGAAGCTCATTCCTTTGCGGGGCGGCAGCCAAACGGAGAGCGAAGCAGGCAAGTAAGACCCGACCGGCTCGGAATAGATGGGCGCGGGCGTGGAGGGCTGCCACTCGACAAAGGTCCCGCTCGAATCGTAGGGCTCGATATGGCGGCGTCCGGGATGCGCCGGGGCTTCGGTGGTCAGGAGTTCGGCGGAGAAGTGGCCTGCGTCGCCGCGCGGATAAGGCCGGGCGTAGAAACGATAGCTTCCCTCTTCATCGGCGGGCGCGGAGGCGGTGAAGGGGCGAGCGTCGGGCAGACGTCCGCGAAGAGTGATTTTGCCGCCGACGCCGATGTTTGCGGTGGCGAAAGCCGCGCGTCCGATCTCGGGCGGCGCCGCGCCTTCGTCGCAGAGGAAGGTATAGGCGCCGGACCAAGGCCGGGTGAGCCGCGCCGGAAGCGGCGCGATGCGTCGGGCCGTCGTCTCCTCACGACGCGCGGGAGAGCTGGCATACTCTTGCCTCTCCGTGAGGGTGATCCACGCCTCGGTTCCGACCGAAAAGTCGATTTGGTAAAGCCACGACGCTTCTCCGATCTGCATCTCGCGCTCGACGGAACCGTGCAGGGCGGAGCGGTCGGCGTCGAACACCCAGCGACCGCGCAGGGTGATCGGCGCGGTGTGACCCGGATGGTCGAGGACGCCGGTAAAGGTTCGGCCGGCGGAGTCGATCTGCAGGCGAACGAAGCGGTTTCCGAAGCGCGCTTCGTAGCGACCCGCGATGGGAAGGACCTTGAAGGTTCCGGGCTTGGTTTGGATGTTGAAATTGCGATCGTAAGTCGGGGAAAGCGTGATCGGATATTCGCCCGGCGGACTTTTGGCGGTCACGCGATGCACCGGTTGAGGATAGTCGGTGACGTAAGGCTGGAACGGCATAAAGATGAGCTCCGCCTCCGGAACGGGCGCGCCGTAGAGCTTGATGCCTTGAGCGGTGATCAGCAGGTCGGCCTTTTTTATCTCAAACAGCGCGGAAGCGGTCGCGTAGTGGTTGGGCAAATCGACCGTGGCCTTCACGAGATAGCGGCCGGCATTGCGCACGGTTGACGAGTAATACGAGAACGAAGCGTCGGCGTCGTAATGGTCCGCGCGAGGCGTATACCGCAGCCCGTCTATCTCGGTCCATGCCACCAGCCGGTGCTCGTCACCGTCGAAAACCAGCGCCCTCCCGCCTTCGAACTCGATGACCGGCGTGGCGCGGCGCACGAGCAAGGTCCCGCTCGCGGCGATTTTCTGGCCCGCGATGAGCGCGGATGCGACCACGTGGTAAACGCCCGCATCGACCGGCGGGGCGGGCGAGTCGTCGTAGGTGATCTGGATGCCATCGGAGGCCGCGCCGCTTACGGTCACCTGACGCGGGAAACCGTCGTAGGTTTGATCCAAGCCGGAAAGAGCCAACGAGCCCGCGGGCGGCGCGGAGGGCGGGGTGAAGACAAAGGATTGATCGACCGGAGAGGCGTCCAGGTAGTTATGCGTCGAGGCGACAGACGCGCGCACCACGATCTCGCCCGGGCCGGCGGCCGTGAGTGTTCCATCCACGATGCGTCCTGGACCGGAAATCACGCGATACTGGATCGGAGCTCCGTCAGAAGAGCGGGCGGTGAGCGGGATCGGTGCCGAATCGACGGAAACGGGACCGGCGGCGGGAAAGGTGATCGAACGCGGGGCCGGGAGGATGCGGATGGAGCCGCTCACGTTGACCGTGTGATTCGGGTCCAGGGAGCTGAGGCTGAAGCGGAACCGGCCGGCTTGGACCGGAGCTTGGTAAACGTTTTCCAGCGGGCTGCTCAAGTCGGCGGGTTGGTAGTAGACTTGCAAGGGCACATCCGTCGGAGACTGGGTCCATGAAGGCGCGCCCTGCGGCTGGCCGTTGTAAACGAACTCGGCGGGCTGATCCGCCAGTGTCACGAGGACGGGTGCGCGGTCGATGAAGATGGACAGCGGCGCGCGAGCCGAGGCCAAGGGATTCACAAGCTGCAATCCCGCGTCGAGGTAGTTGCCGGCCTGGGTGGGAGTGCCGACGATCTTGCCCTCGGCTAGATCGTAGGAGAGGCCCGGCGCAAATTCGAGCGGCGTGGCGCTGGTCACGTAAGACCAGATTTTGAGCGGTTCGGACACGGGCTGGCCGTAGGTGAAGCGAAAACTGCGCGGATAAAACCCCAAGGACGGGGCGTAGGCTTTCGCGGCGAGGAGGACGGAGTTTCCGGTGTCGGCCACGAGGAGGCGCCCGGAGGCGTCGACGGCGAGGCCTCCCGGCGAGGAAAGGTGCAGAGGTTTGCCGGTGCTTATCCGCGAGCTCGGTTCCCCGGATTTGCCGGCGAGCAAGCCGGCGGCCATGCCCGGAGCCTTGAACCACAGGGTGTGATCGCCCGCGTCGGCGACGTAGAGATTGCCCGACGCGTCGAAGGCGAGCCCATGTGGACGCACGAAGTTCAGTCCGGTGCCGTCCGGCTGCTTGAGCGTGGAAACGACGCCATCGGACGAAACCAGGCGCACGCGACCGTTGCCGGAGTCGGCGACGTGAAGGACTCCGTCGGCCGAAAACGCGAGGTGGAGCGGTGTGTCGAAGCGTGCCTCGCCAAGCGCGCCGTCCTCGTTTCCCGGCGAGCCCGGGGTGCCGGCGAAGACCGAGAAGCGGCCGGTGGCCGCCTCGAAGCGTCGGATCACGTGGTTGCCGGAATCGGCCACATAGACGTCGCCGTTGACGGCGCGGACGATTCCTCGCGGGGAGCGGAAGCGGGCCTCGGCGGGCGGCCCGTCGACAAGGCCGGGTGCCGCGCCCGCCCAGGTGGAAACCAGGCCGGTGCTCCGGTCGAAGCGACGGAGCGCGTGGTTGCCCGTGTCCGCGACAAGGATGGCGGTCTCGGATTCGGCGGCGAGGGACGAGGGCGACGAGAAAAGAGCGGACGCGGCGTCGCCGTCGGCATGGCCGGTTTGGCCGGGAACGCCGGCGAGGGTGCTCACCGGCGCCGGGGCGACCGAGCCCACGAGACGGAGGACGTGATTGCCCGTATCGGCGACGACGATACCGGA
>CBIHRE010000336.1:0-5987 GCA_966212385.1 uncultured Akkermansia sp.
GTCGGGGGGTGGTCATCCGGGCACTCCAGGGGTCACGCTGCTGCTCGACTATGCCTACGTGCTCGACGCCGACTGCGATTATTTCGGGGTGAGCTTCGATCTGCCGGAGTCCGAAGTCCGCGGCATGCGCTGGCTTGGCGACGGTCCTTTCCGCGTTTGGAAAAATCGTCGGCAAGGCGTGACGCTCGGCGTTTGGGAAAACGCCTACAACAACACGACCACCGGCCTGGGCTCCTGGGTTTATCCGGAGTTCAAGGGTTACTACGCGGGCGTGCGCTGGATGACGCTGCGGACCTCGGCGGGGCCGATCACGGTGGGCGTCGAGAATCCGTCCATTTTCGTGCAGGTGCTGCGTCCGGACTTCCCCGGAAATCCGAAGCCGTATGATGCGACCTTGATGGCACAGGGCTCCGTAAAACCCAACGCCACGCTCAGCGCCAATGCCTGGGCGAATTTCCCGGAGGCGGGTTTCTCGCTGTTGCACGGCATCGCGCCGATCGGGACCAAGTTTGATCTCCCGTATCAGCTCGGTCCCGAGGGGCGGCGGAACGAGGCGCGCGGCGAATACCGGGGACGCGCGAGCTTTCGCTTCGGCGCGGAAGAGTAAACGACGGCGGGCGCTCGGACGGATCACTCCGTCTTCGCGGATTGCGCGGGCGGGGCGACCGGCAGGAGCACGCGAAACTCCGCGCCTCCGCGCGGCGGGGCGACGTGCTCGATCGTGCCGCCGTGGCTGCGCACGATGCCGAGCGCGGTGGAGAGGCCGAGGCCCGTGCCCTGGCCGCGAGGCTTGGTGGTGAAGAAAGGCTCGAAGAGGTGTTCGCGCGCCTGAGGCGCGAGACCGGGACCGGCATCGCGGACGAAGATTTCGAGGTGGGGGCCCGGGCGGGCGCGGCCGCCGGGGAGATGCGAGACTTCGTCGTCGCCAAGCAGGCGCGGGCGGGCGCCGAGCGTCACGGTTCCGCCCGAGGGCATCGCGTCGCGGGCGTTGAGGACGAGGCTGAGCAGGACTTGGTGAAGTTGCGCTGCGTCGCCCAAGACCGCGGGAAGTTCGGGCGCGAAGGAGAGCTCGACGCGGAAGGCGGACCCGAGGCTGTCCTCGGCGAGCCGGGCGAGGCCGCAGAGCAGGGGGCGGACCGCCACGGGCAGGCGTTCGCCTTCGCATCCGCGCGCGAAGGTGAGGAGCTGGCGCAGGATGCCGGCGCCGCGCTGGGCGGCGGACGCGATGGATTCGATCAGCGGGTCGCCGGCTCCCTCGCGGTGGCGGGCGCGGAGCATGTCCGCCCCGAGGATGATGGGGGCGAGGGCGTTGTTCAGATCATGCGCCACGCCGCCGGCGAGCAGGCCCAGGCTCTCGAGGCGCTCGGCGCGGAGTTGCACGCGCTGGAGCTGGCGGCGGCCGGTGAGATCGCGCGCGACGCAGACAAGCAGACGATGTCCGTCGAGCTCGATGCCGGTCGCGCTCACCTCGACCTCGAAGGTGCCGCCGTCGGGCCGGCGATGCACGGTTTCGAAGACCTCGCTGCGGTCGAGCATGCCGTCGGCGAGTTTGGCGCGAAGCTCGGCCGGCGTCCAACGGGCGTCCCAGTCGGATGCCGTCAATTTCGGCGGGTTCGCGGGATCATGGCCGAGCGAAAGGTAGAAGGCGCGGTTGGCCTCCACGAGGCGGCCCTCGGTATCGAGGATGTGGATCGCGTCGGGCGAGGTGTGGAGAAGGGCGCGGTAGCGCGAGGCCGCGGCGAGCTCGGCGCGGTGGGCCGCCGCGGTGCGACGGTTGGCGGCGCGCAGGAGGGCGTAGAGGGCCAGCGTGCTGACGGCGACAAAGCCGAGCAAGTTGAGCAGGGAGTGCTCTTCGTGCGGGATCGAGGCGGGCTTGAGCGCGGGGCCGACGATGTTCGCTTCGCGTGCGCGATGGCCGACCCAGATCCACGTCACACCGAACAAGGCGTAGAATCCGGCGATGAGCCGGGCCGACGTCGCGGAGGTGCGGGAGAGGAGCGCGCTGATCTTCACTTACGCCGCTTTTACAGACCCCGGGTCCGGTCTTTTGCAACACCGAGAACGGGCTTGGGCTCGCGGTTATCGCGTTTGTTCTTAAGTGGATAGGTCTGAATGGACTTGCCGAATGGGGGCGTTTGGACGCGCTTGGTTCATTCGCGAGGAAGAGTGGTGACCGGGCGCCTAAAATCGCGGGCGAAAGCGACGCCCGTGGAGAACCTAGAGCGTTTCAAATAGAGCTGTAGCCGCAGACAAGTGGCATGGGCGTCTCGCCCATGTTCCGAACCCACGGGCGGGACGCCCGTGCCACGGCCAAACCGAGACCGGCGAACGGCCATGACTCTATTTTAACCGCTCTAGTCGTTTCGAAACCAAAGCCGGCCGTAGCCGCTCCGATCGACCGGCCAGGCGCGCCAGTCGGGCCGGGGCCTGCGGACGGAGGCGAGCAGGTTGTGTGCGATCACCTCAAGGTCGTCCGGAGACCAGTAATCTTCGCAAGCGGCGGGGTTGGGGCAGTGGCGGCGGGCGAGCTGCACGGACTGGGCGAGGACAAGGCCCGAGAGCGGCGGGATGGCGCAGCCGAGGGTGACGAGCACGCCTTGGAGGCGCGAGAGCACGGCCTTGCCGCCGACGGAGTGCTCCGTGACGAGGACGGCGGCCGGTTTCCCGAGCCAGAGTTCGGAGGCTTCGGCGGGCGTCGCGTCTTCGAGGAATTTTTGCAGCGCGGAGCTCCACGAGTCCCAGTGCGTGCCGGTGGCGAACACGAAGGCGTCCGCGGCGCGAAGCGCGGGCTCGAGCGTGGCAAAGCTCGCGCCGGCCGGACCCGAGAGCGCTGCACGTTCCAAGTCGGCGTGCGGAGCGAGATGGGCGGCGAGCAGATCGAGCAGGGCGGAGGAGTTTCCGCCCGGGCCGGCGAGCGAGGCGTCGAGCAGGAGCACGCGCGTCCGCGTGGCGGGCGCGGACTCGCGACGGGCGGGGCCGGGCGCCGGAACGGGCGAGGCGGGGACGGAAACGGGCTTGATTCGCGTGGTGGAGGTGGAGGCGCGGGCGGGCGAGTTTTTCCACCAAGGGCGGGTGAGCAGCAGAGCGAGAAACGAGGCGGCGGAGATCCATGCGCCGCGCGTCATCCCTTCCTGGCGCGTGGCAAGGGCGAGGAGGCCCAGAGAAGGCGCCAAAGCGAGGGAAGCCCAGAAGGCGGCGAGCGCGAGCCGGCTCAGAATCTCGCGGGGGGAGTTGGGTTCGGTGTCCCGCCTGACGGGTTGTTTGAGCGGATTTTTGAGCAGGGACATGGTCGTGTCGTGGGCGGCCGGGCCTCAGCCTAGGCGCAGGGTCATGAGATCGCGCGTTTCGGCGACGAAGCCGGCGCGGAGGTAGGCGGCGCGGGCGCGGGAGTTTTCGCGCGAGACCTCGAGGCGAAGCGCCTGGGCGCCGGCGGCGCGGGCTTGCTGTTCGGCGAAGGCGAGGGCGCGGCGGCCTTCGCCCCGGCCACGGATGGCGGGCGCGAGATACAGCTCGTCGAGGAGGAGAAAACGGCCGCCGAATTCGAGGCTGTGGCCACGCGTGAGGACGAGGTGGCCGAGCGGGGCGGCGGCCGGCGCGGAGCCTTCCGCCCGGAGCAGAAACACGCCGCCGAGCGAGGGATCGGAAAGGAGCATGTCGAGCGCCCGGCCCTGGGTGGCGCCATCGAAGGCGAGGTGCTCCTCGGCGTAAAAAGCCCGCATGAGCTCGAGGGCCGCGGGGCCGTCGGCGAGCGTGGCGGGTTGCCAGGCGAGAGACGGGGGCGGCGGGGGCGGAAAACTCATGGCGAAGGAGGAAGCAGGGAAGGGATGCGTTTCGGTAAGGTCAAACGGGCGGCGACTCTCACTGCGGACTGGCGCGGAGCTCGCGGCTTGCGCAAGCTGTTGGCATGGCTTGGCGCATCGACGAGCAACTGATCCGGGGCGAAATCGACAACCGCGTGCGCGGTCGCGTGACGGGGCGGCTGTGGTTTGTGGGCCGCGAGGCCCCGGTGACGCTCGATCTTTCGGGCAACGCGTGGCGCGACATCGCGGGGCATCTGATCCGGTTCACCAATCCCGCGCCCAAAGTCGGCCCGCCGGATGCGCTCAAGGGCTTCGCGTCGGAACAACGCGGCGTGGTCGGCGACATCACCGCCTCGCGGCGGGTGAAGGTGCCGGACTGTCCCTTGGACGAGGTGCTGCGGCTCGTGGAGGCGGGCAAAAAATTTCCCTGGCACTGGGGCAACAGCCTCTACCTCGAATGGCACGGCGAGCGGAACGGCCGCGTGGTGATCGAGTCCGCGAGCTACCGCATACAGATCGAGCCCGAGGCGTCGTGGCGGATGAGCGCGGCCGAGGAGCGCGCGCAACGAGAGGCGAACGAAGGCGCCGGGCTGGAATCGCTCGAGCGCCTGGCGGGCGCCGTGGCCGCCGCGCAGTCCGAGGCGGCCGGCGAGGACGCCGCGGAGGAGACGGAGGAACCCGCGGGCCCGGCGGAGAAGCGAGCCGACGAGGAGCAGTCGCGAATGGATCTCTTGCTGGATCGCGTGCAGGCACGCCTCGAGCGCGAGCGCGCGGCCGGCAGGGAGCCGGATCTGGAGCGGATCATGGACGAGGAGCGGGCGCGCTTGCGGCGCGAGCGAGGCGAGCCCGAGCCCGCGGAGCCCACGCCGGAGGACGAGGCGGAGCGGGCGGAGTGGATCGCGGAAATGAACGCGGCCGCGGAGGCGGCGCTCGACGGGACGGAGCCCGGCAAGACCTCGGACGAGGAGTTTCGCGACCAGCGCTGGCATCCGCTGGTCGAGCGGTGCAACGCGCTGACGCATCGCCTGCGCGACCAGATTCGCGCGCGCGGCTGGCTGGGCGAGGACGACATCGAGGAGCATCCGTTGCGCGCGCTGGTCGACGGCGTGATGATCGGCGGAGGCAAGCTCGCGGGCGCGCTCGGCACCGTGGGCGACGCCTCGGAGTGGCCGCCGGACGCGCTTATCGCGGGCTCGGCGTTGACGCGCTTGAAGAAGGCGCGTGACCATCTGCGCGACGCCGTCGCCGCGCTCGATTCCGCCGACGAGCAGGATCTGGGCGAGGGCGAGTGGCGCCGCGAGACGCGCGAGGAGATCGGCGAAATCCTCGCGGAGGTGCAGCGCCTGATCGCCGAGGTGCGCGCGGTGCTGAAGTTGTCGGGCGAGGGCTGAGCCGAGCTGCGGAGGGCCGGGACACCGGGCGGCGGACGCGAGACGCGCACGCGGTTCCGCATCTAAGCAACGAGCGGAGGGACCCGCTCGTCCACCCGGGAAGAGACGTCCACTTGGGAGGAAACGATCAGCGGAAGGAGTCGGCGAAAGCTTTTTCCTCGGCGTGCGAAGACACTTTTTTCAGGACGGAGTTGGCGGGGAGGCGGGGTGAGACGACTCCCGGCACGGGCGCGGCGGGTGCGATGGCCGGAGCGGAAGCGGGAGTCGCCGCGGCGTCGTGGACGACGCCCGCGCCGGTGATGAGGCGATCAAGCTCGGAGACGATGTCGTCGAGGGAGACGGCCTGGGCGCTGAGCTCCTCGGCGGCGCTGGCGTTTTCCTCCGAGATGGCGGCGGTGGATTGGGTCACTTTATCCATTTGAGAGGTTGCGTCGACGACCTGGCCGATGCCGGTGCTTTGTTCTCCGGAGGCCTGGGCGATTTCGGCGATGAGGGAGTCGACCTGGCGCGCCTTGGTCACGATCTCCTCGAGGCCGGCGGCGACTTTTCCGCTGATCCGCACGCCGGTTTCGCTCTTGCGGATGGAGTCCTCGATTTTATCGGCGGTCTCGCGGGCTGCCTGGGCGGAGCGTTGCGCGAGGGAGCGGACCTCGTCGGCGACGACGGCGAAGCCGGCTCCGGCCTCGCCGGCGCGGGCGGCTTCGACCGCCGCGTTGAGCGCGAGGAGGTTGGTCTGACAGGCGATTTCGTCGGTGGTCGTGATGATCTTGGAGAGGTTGTCGGAGGCGGTCTTGAT
>CBIHRE010000337.1:0-5951 GCA_966212385.1 uncultured Akkermansia sp.
GAAACTCGACCCCGAGACTGTGCGTCAACGCCCGCACGCGCTCGACAAACTGGCCGTCGGTGGTCTGCGCCGCGATGGGCAGTTCCGCCAGCACGCCGGCCAGCGTCGGCTTGGTCTTCTTGCCGAGCAGACCGGTCGGCGCGACGAGCGTGTAGTGCCATACGCCGAGCGACGCGGATTTGAGCCCGGTCACGAGCGCGTCGCGGCGTATGATGCCGAAGTCCACCCGACCGTCGGCGAGGCGTTGCACGACGTCGTTGGTGCGGAGATTGGCGGTCTCGAAACGCGTGCCTTTCGTCGCGGCGATGAGCGCGCCGATGCGGGGGATCACCAACCAGTGAATGATGCTGTCGCCCGCGCTGATCATGTAGTCGATGCTCTCCGCCGCGCAATCCGAGCGAAAATCGTCGAGCGCGCGCAGTTGCTCGCGCGCCAGCTCGGCGAGGCGCTCGCCCTCGACGGTGAGCTTGAGGAGCTTGCCCTTCCGCTTCGCGACCTCGCACCCGAAGAATTCCGCCAGCTCACGAAGCTGCCGGCTATATTGGCTCTGGCGGATCGGATCGCCCGGGGCCGCCTGCGCGATGCTGCCCGCCGCATGCACCTCGACGAGCACGCGAAGACGTTCGAGCGAGAGGCCGCGTTCGGAGAAAAGTTTTTCAAACATGACTATTTCGTCAGGTATCCTGCGTGCTTCGGCATGGCAAGCCCTCGGCCGGCCTGCTAGTTTTCGCCTACTTCAACTCAAACCCGCTTCGACGCTTCCGTCCGCCATGAACCACATCCGACTTAATCCAAACGCCGCCGACCTCCACCGGTCGGGCCGTTGTGCGTCGGGTTTTCAGGCGAAACCGATGTCCGCGGATTTAAGCGGCGAAACGATCACCGGTGTCCGACCCGGTTATCCAAGCCTGAATCGAAGCGGTGTCCGCTGACGCCGGGACCTACGTCTTACCGTAGCCCGACTCGGCCCGCTTCCTCTTCCGGAAGCGGATTTTTCGCGGGCGCCCAAAGCGCCGCGCACCGCCTCCGGGAAACCGGCCCGCAAGGGTCCGACGTGTTTCCAGACTCCCTCGTGGCTTCAACGCTGAGCCCAGTGCCAATCAGCCAAGGTCCGCATCAAATCCCGCGGCCGCCCAAACCATCGCCGGCATTACCCGGCGCGAGAGGGGCGACGGTGTGTTCTTTTTTGCGATAGTTATAGTTAGTTCAACAACCCCGCGCGGTGCGCCTCTCCGAGAGGCGAAACGGCGACGCCGGCCGCGCGGGTCCATTTTCAGTTTTTTCATTTAGCGCCACGGACGACGTGAAGTTGTCCGCGAGGCGCTTTTCCCGACCTGCGGTCATTGAGGGCGGACGCCGGAGAAGTCTTCCGGCGCCGAGCGACCTGAGCCGCAGATTAAAATTTTATCACGACGTGCCCGAGCAGCCAAGGGACCGGTCTGCAAAGCCGAGGCTCGCGGGTGCAAGTCCCGCCGTCGTGTCCATTTCCCACTGCGGGTAGAACCAGTCGTTCCGCCGGGTCTCATAAGCCCAGGCGAGGTCGGTGCGACTCCGACACCCGCACCCATTTTCTTCGGAGCGTAGCCTAGCAGTTCAGGCACTCGGCTTGGGACCGAGACGACGCAGGTGCGAGTCCTGCCGCTCCGACCAATTTTCCACCGTCCCTCGCGACTGACGAGGCGAACGCCGAAACCGAACCCAAGGTTTCGCGACGGGCGGTGGTTCCCTTTTGCAGGTGCGTAGCTCAACCAGCCAGGGCATCGCGTTGTGACCGCGAGCATTTCGGTGCGACTCCGGGCCACCTGACCAATTTTCCGCGGATGTGGCGAAATCAGCAAACGCGCCGGCCCGAGATGCCGGTGGGCGAAAGCCCGTTGTGGGTGCAAGTCCCTCCGTCCGCACCAATTTCATCGAGGAGTAGCCAAGCAGCCAACGGCAGCGCGCTGTAAACGCGCCGGTCTCCGACCTACGCTGGTGCAAACCCAGCCTCCTCGACCAAATTCTCGGCGAGTGGTGCAACAAGCAGACACACGCGTCTCAGAAACGCGCGGGCGCGAGCCCATGCGGGTGCGAATCCCGCCTCGCCGACCAATTTTCCGGGCAGTGAAGGCGGAGATACTTCGCTCCAAATCGAGCCCCGCGCCGCGTCTGCAAACGCGGGCGGCAATAAACGAGCGCCGGCTCGCCGCGAAAGCGGCGGAACCGGAAGGGCTCCAGGGGGCTTCGCCTGTTTTTCTCCCGGAAACATTTTCGGAGGCAGTGAGCGTGCGGTTACTTCTTTGGCGAACGGCCGAAAGGCCGCGGGTTCGACTCCCGGCAAACACCGCGCGCGGCGTTCTCCTCCGATCAACCCTTTGGCGGGCAGTTAGCCTGCGGATACTTCGACTCCTGTGGTCGCCGGTTCGAATCCGGCCGCGCCGTTCGCGACGCGTAGCTCAGTGGTAGAGCACATGAAGCCCTCACGGGCAGCCGCGGTCACCATCCTCCCGCCATTCGTTATCACGCCGTATACGCGGCGTCGCTTCCCAACCCATCCAGCCGCGCCGCAGTCATCTCGGCGCGAATTCCAAACATAGAAAGGAGGCCATCATGGCCAAGTTCAGCATCCTCCCCGCCCTCCGCGCATTCAGCCGCGCCCAGCCCGACACCCTTAACCTCGCCGGCGGTCGCGCCTATTCGGTCTCGCCCCGCCTTGAGCTCGTGTCGCTTCTCGTCACCACGTTTCTCGAGGACGAATTCTACCGCACCGAGGCGCAAACCGTCGCCCGCCTGCGCAAACTCATCATCCGCGTCGCCGATCCGCGCTTCGTCGCGCAGGCCGCGCTCTACGCGCGCCACGCCTGCGGCATGCGCTCCGTCAGTCACCTCGTGGCCGGCGAACTCGCTCACGCCGTGAAGGGCGAGGTCTGGACCAAGCGTTTCTACGCCGAGGTCGTGCGCCGCCCCGACGACGTCCTCGAAATCCTCGGCTACTACCTCGCCGTCCACGGCCGCCCGTTGCCCAACTCCCTCAAGAAGGGCCTCGGCGCCGCGCTCGGCCGCTTCGACGAGCACCATCTCGCCAAGTATCGCCGCGAGCACTCCGCGTTTAAGCTCGTGGACGCCGTCAACCTCGTGCGCCCGCGCGCCACGCCCGCGCTCTCGAAGCTCGTGCGCGGCGAACTTGCGCCGGCCGACACGTGGGAAACCGCGCTCACCCGCGCCGGCGAGGCCGACTCCGCCGAGTCCGTCGCCGACGCGAAGGGCGCCGCGTGGAGCCGCCTCCTCACGGAGAACAAGCTCGGCTACCTCGCGCTCCTGCGCAACGTCCGCAACATCCTCGAGCACGCGCCCGAGGCGGTGGACTCGCTCTGCGAGCGTCTCGCCAACGAATACGCGGTCCGCCGCTCGCTGGTGTTTCCGTTCCAGTTCCTCTCCGCGCAGGACGCGCTCCGGCAGGGCAACCTGCCCGGCACCGACCGCGTGCTCGAGGCGCTGAACGTCGCCATCGACCACTCGCTGGCCAACGTGCCGCGCTTCGAGGGCCGCACGCTCGTCGCGCTCGATTCCTCGGGCTCGATGGCGGGCCGCCCGCAGCGCATCGGTTCGCTCTTCGCCGCCATCCTCGTGAAGGCGTGCGATGCCGACCTGATGGTGTTCAGCGACAACGCGCGTTACCTGACGCTCAATCGTCGCGACAGCACGCTGTCGGCCGCGGCGTCGATCCCCTTCGCGGCCGGCGGGACCAACTTCAACGCGATCTTCCAACGCGCGAACCGCGCCTATGACCGCATCGTGGTTCTGTCCGACATGCAGGCCTGGGTCGGAGGCGGCGCACCGACGGAGGCCTTCGCGGCCTATCGGCGACGCCACCGCGCCGAGCCTCGCGTGTTCAGCTGGGATCTGAAGGGCTGCGGGCCGCTCCAGTTCCCCGCCGACCGCGTCTACGCGCTCGCCGGCTGGAGCGATCGCGCCCTCGAACTGCTCCCGCGCCTCGACCGCGACCCGCAGGCCCTCCTGCGCGAGGTCGAGGCCATCCCGCTTGGCGACTGAGCCCTCGCGCCAGTCGTCCACGTTGCGCGGGGCCGGTTCGTCTTCGGACAGATCGGCCCCGCTTTTCATTTTCAGTCCGCCCGTGGTTCAAAAGCAGAACAGCCGGCCGATAACCGGCATACCTTGGCGCGATACCAAGCGGGCGGACCAAGACGGTTTCTTCCCGTGGTGAAGCCAGAATCACGCGGCCGTGCGAAGGCCGAGCCCCGAGTGCGACTCTCGGCGGGAAGACCATTTTTCCGCTCACCCACGCAAAAAAGAACACCGCCGCGCCCCGTCGCGCGAACCGCGCCACCACGCGCTCCTTTTCCCATCCCCCATGACCTCCGCCCTCCTCGACCAGCCCATCGTCCTGTCGCTCAACCGCGCCTGGCAGGTCATCGGTCATCGCACCGTGAAGCAGGCCCTCGTCGCGCTCAACGGCGGCGAGCCCGGCCAGCCGCCCGCGCTCGGCCTCGACATCGTCTACGCGCGTGGCGCCGACGGTGCTTGGGATTTTTCCCGCCCGCTCTCCTTCCGCCCCGTGGCTTGGGACGAGTGGGCGACACTGCCCGTGCGCGAGTTCGATCTCTCGATCAACACGCCTCGCCAGACGATCCGCGTGCCCACCGTCGTCATCGCCACGCGCTTCGAGCGCATGCCGGTGCGAGTGCCGCGCCTCACCCGAGCCGCGATCTTCGCGCGCGACGGCGGCGTCTGCCAATACACCGGCGAGCGTGTCGGCTGGCGCGGAGGCAACCTCGACCACGTGGTGCCCCGCGCCCGCGGCGGCCGTGACAGCTTCGAGAACCTTGTCTGGGCCAAGCGCGAGGTAAACTCCCGCAAGGCCGACCGCCTCCCCCACGAGGCCGGCCTCCGCCTCATCCGCCGTCCCCGCACGCCGGCGCCCACGCCCTTCGTGGCCTTCGTCCGCGAGCCCCGCCACCCCGACTGGCGCCACTTCCTGCCGATCGCTTCCTGACCGTCGAGTCAGGGATGCGGCGGCATTCGCCCTGTCTCCCATCCATAAAAAATCTTATTCTCTTTCATCATGAACATGCAGATCAAAGCCCGTGACCTCATCGCCGCCGGTTGGCACGAGGGCCGCCGCCTCGGCCCGGCCCTTCGCCGCGCCCGCGACCTCGAGGACTCCGGCCTCGCTCGTGACGAGGTGCTCGCACGCCTTGAGCAGGAATTCCCCAAGCAACTCGCCGTGATCCTTCCGCGCCACGAGCCGGCGCCGCTCGCCCTCGCCGTCGAGGCCGAGACCTCCGAGGAGGCGATCAACGTCGCCGCCGCCCGCGCGCGCATGAACGAGCTCCTCCACTCGCCCGTCGTGCAACGCGGCGTGCTGATGCCCGACACCTGTCCCGCCGGCGGCGGCACGGCCACCATCCCGGTGGGCGGCGCCATCGCCGTCGAAAACGCCATCATCCCGGGCGCGCACTCGGCCGACATCTGTTGCTCGATGTTCGCCACCTTCTTCCCGGCGAATCATCCGACGGAGGAGCTAATGGACCACCTGCAAAAGGTGACGCACTTCGGCGCCGGCGGCCGCCCGCGCGGCAACCAGTTCACCTCGCCCGTTCTCGACGAACCGGTCTGGGAGAACCCTTTCCTCAAGGGCTTGCGCTCCCGCGCGCAGGATTTCCTCGGCACGCAGGGCGACGGCAACCACTTCGCCTATGTCGGCCGTATCCGCTTCACGGATGCGCAACGCGCCGCCATCGAGTCCGCCGGCTACACCGAACTGGCGGAGTGGATCGTGCGCCGCGACGGCGAGTTCAACGTCCTCGTGACGCACCACGGTTCGCGCGGCCTTGGAGCCGACCTCTACAAGCGCGGCCAGGTCGCCGCGCGCAAGTGGTGCGACGAAAACGCGAAGGACATCCCCGACGCCGCCTGCTGGCTGCCGGCGGATTCGCCCGAGGGCGCGGACT
>CBIHRE010000338.1:0-5912 GCA_966212385.1 uncultured Akkermansia sp.
GGGCGGGGGGCGCGGGGCGCGGGGGGGGGTAGGGGGGCCGGCCGGGATCCGCGTGGTCGGCGGCGGATGAGGACGCGGCGGATTCCGCGGCGCGGTCGGGGGCGGAGTCGGATCGCTTAAAGAGGGAGAGCAGGCGCTTGAGCATCAAATGGGACTCGCGGCGGCGGAGGCACGGTGGGCGTGCGTGCGACCGGAGCCCCTGAGACGAAGCACAATCGAGCGGGGCGACGGGGGAAAGCGGAAAACTGCGGCAGACCGGGATGACAAAAAGCCGCCATGACCCGAAACGGGCCATGGGCGGCTTGGCTTTTTAGAGGGACGGAAGGCCTTGGTTTTACGAGGCCCGGCGACGGCGGGTGGCGGCGAGGGCCAGGACGGCAAGCCCGGCGAGGCCGGCGGCGGCCGAGGGCTCGGGGATCGCGGAGGTGACGCTCAGGGTGCCGGTGGTGTAGAGGGCGGAGGTGTTCCACACGAGGTCGTCCGCGAGCGCGGGCAGGTCGAGGCTGGCGAAGACGCCGACGCCGGCGGTGGAGAAGTCGAAGACGTCGAAGGAGTCGCCGGTCACGGGGTTGAAGCCGGTGCCGAAGGTGATCGCGAGCGCGCCGCCGGGGGTCCACTGGCCGCCGACGGCCACGCGGTCGAAGGAGGCGAGACTGTTGACGGTGATGTTGGTGGTGCTCGTGCCTTGGAGGACGAGGTCCGATCCGAAGGTGAGCGTGCCGATCGTCACGCCGGGGTTGAGGATGCCGGAGATGTCGGTCGCGCCGCCGACGGTGCCGGTGCCGGAGAGGGTGGCGCCGGCGGCGACGGCGATGGCGCTGTCGCCCAAGCCGCCGTTGACGCGGAGTTCGCCGGCGGAGATGGCGGTGGCGCCCGTGAAGGTGCTGGCGCCGGTGAGGGTGAAGACGCCGGTGCCGGTCTTGGTCAGGCCGCCGGTGCCGGAGATGACGCCGGCGTAGGAGGTGCTGGTGTTGTTGGTGCCCGTGGTGAGCACGGCCGAGCCGAGCGCGATGTTGCCGCCCGTGGTTCCGCCGCCGGCGAGGGAGCCGATGGTCTGGTTGTTGCCGTCGAGGTCGAGGGTCGTGCCGGCGGTGTTGGCGAAGGTGAAGGCGGACGCGGAGGAGAGGGCGTTGACCGCGCCGGTGCGCACGGTGCCGCCGCCGTTGATCGTGGTGGTGCCGGTGTGGGTGTCGGTGCCGGAGAGGACGACGGTGCCGGTGTTGCCGGAGTTGAGGGCGAGGTTGCCCGTGCCGGAGATGGCGCCGGCGTAGGTGAGCGTGGCGCCCGAGGCGGCGGCGAGGCCGCCGGTGCCGCCGGTGAGGGTGATGCCGCGATTGGAGTTCAGGGTCAGCGAGCTGTCGGCCCGGAGCGTGCCGCCGCCGAGGGAGAGATGGCCGGCGGTCGGGGTGGAGGGCGCGACGCCGAGGTTGTTGTCGGCGGAGATGGCGAGGGTGCCGCCGCTGATCGAGGTGGCGCCGGTGTAGGTGTTGGCGACACCGAGGGTGAAGATGCCGCTGCCGCTCTTGGTCAGGGTGGTGACGCCGGTGCCGTTGTCGCCGACGGTGGTGGCGAGGGTGCCGAGGCCGCTGCCGCCGACGGAGAAGGTGCGGGCGGTGTTGGTGCCGGTGAACGTGAGGGCGCCATTGTAGGTGAAGGCGCCGCTGCCCGAGGCCTCGAGACCGCCGCCGGCGGTGGTGACGGTGGCCTGGCGGTCGGTGCTGCCGCCGGTGCCGGTGTAGCGCAGGATGCCGCCGTTGAGAATGAGGTTGGACGCGGCGTTGGAGGTCTGGCCGATGCTGCTGGCCTGACCGCCGTCCGTGAGGATGGCGGCGCCGAGGACACCGCCGTTGATGGTGGTGACGCCGGTGTAGGTGCTGTTGCCGGAGAGGTTCAGCGTGCCGGTGCCGTTCTTGGTGAGGCCGCCGGAGCCGGAGACGATGCCGGTGCCGTTCACCGCGCTGGAGCCGGGGTTGAAGATAAGCGCGCCGTTGTTGACGATATCGCCCGCGAAGCCGCCGGAGCCGGAGGCGCCGTTGCCGAACTGGAGCGTGGATCCGCTGTTGATCGTGGTGAGGCCGGTGTAGCTGGTGGTGCCGGTGAGGACGTTGTGGCCGGCGGTGTTCACGACCTTGAGCGCGCCGGTGACGTTGACGGAGCCGCCGGAGGACGTGCCGTCCTTGGAAAGGTAATACGGCGTGCCGGAGGTGCCGAGGGTGTTGAGCTGGAGGGTGCCGTTGCCGGAGCCGCCGGTGATGGTGCCGGCGTTGACGATACCGGGCGCCGCGGCGGGGCTGGCGGCGGCGGGGCCGATGTTTAGGAGGCCGGTGGAGGAGGCGGAGATCGTGACGTTGACGGTGCCGGTGCCGGTGGGGCCGGCCTTGACGACGGCGCCGTCGGTGAGGTGGAGGGTGCCTTGGCCGTTCACGCCGACGATCACGGCGTTGACGGTGTTCACGGTGCTGCCGGCGCCGCTGATGGAGACGATGCCGATGCCGTTGGAGTTGTTGCCGATGACGAGGGTGTAGTTGCTGCTGACCGCGCCGCCGTTGTTGACGTTGAGAGTGCCGGTGCCGATGCCGCCGACGGTGATGCTGGCGTTGGTGCCGGTGACGTTCCACTGGCTGCCGGCGCCGTTGACGGTGACGGAGGCGTTGGTGATGCCGGTGTTGGCGCTGATGGTGGAGGAGGCGCCGGCGCTGACGACGCCACCGTTGGTGATGTTCATCGTGCCGTTGCCCGAGGCGGCGACGTTGAGGCCGCTGGTCATGGTCCATTGGCTGCCGGTGCCGTCGACGTTGACGGTGCCGGTGCCGCCGGTCATGGAGCCGACGGTGCCGGTAGTGCTGGTGACCTTGGCGCCGCTGTTGACGGAAAGGGTGCCGACGCCGGCGCGGCCCACGGTGAGGCTGGAGGAGTTGTTCCACTGGCTGCCGGTGCCGGTGACGGTCACGGAGCTGCCGCCGCTGGGGTGGAGGGAGCTGGCGATGGTGCCGGTGGTGTTGCTGACGACGCCGCCGTTCTCGATGAGGAGGGTGCCGCGGCCGACGTTGCCGACGGTGAAAGTGCCGCTGCTGGTCCAGGCGCTGCCTGTGCCGTTCACGGTGGCGAAGCCCTGGCCGTTGGTGTTGTTGCCGAGGGTGCTGTTTATGCCGTTTACGGTGCCGCCGGCGAGGATGTTGAGCGTGCCTTGGGCGCGGGTGCCGATGTCGGTCTGGCCGCTGCTGACGGTCCAATTGCTGCCGGTGTCGGTGACCGTGACGGAGCTGGCGGCACCGCCGTTGGTAAAGCTCACGGCGGAGCCGCCGCTGGTTAGCTTGCCGCCGGCGCTGATCGTCAGGGTGGACGCTCCAGTGCTGCCGAAATTCAGGAGTGCGTTGGTCGTCCACTGGCTGCCCGTGCCCGTGACCAAGACGGTGCTTGGGCCGGAGACGGTGGCGTTGCCGGCGCCGGTAAGGGTGCCGCCCGCGCTGACCGTCAGGTTGCCTCCGGTGGTGCCGTTGCCGAGCGTCAGGATGCCGGCGTTGGTGAGGGTGCCGCTGCCGGTGACGGTCAGCCGGGCGTTGGTGCCGCCTGTCACCGTCACGCTGGCGGCCTGGGCGCCCGCGGCGGAGACGACGGGCATGTTGCCCGAGTTCGTGGAGACGGTGATGGCGGTGGCGCTGGTCGGAACGCCCGAGGGCGACCAGTTGCCGGCGGTGGCCCAATCGGTGCTGGCGGAACCGGTCCAGGTGGCTTGGGCGAAGGCGGCCGAGGGGAGAAGCGTGAGGGCGGCGGCCAGGGCTTGGACGAGGCGGGGATGGGTGCGCATTTAAAAAACGTGTTAAGTGGACGTGAGGGTTCGGAGCCCACCTAGCTCGGCACGCGCGCTCGCCGGCTTGAGCAGAATAGGGAGAGAACCCCGGGCGAAATCGGCGCCCCCGGGAACGGATGCGAGCCGGCGTGATGCGCGGACACGCCGCGCTCACACAAAAACAAACCCCGAGCGGAGGCGCACGCGAGGTGCGACCTTGCTCGGGGCGGAGCTTCTTGCGGGGAAACGGGAAGAACCCGTCTGCGGTGCGCCTAATCGGTCCGGGCGCTCAGGGGCAGCTCGGCGACCGGAAGGCCGGGCGCGGACGCTTTGACCGTGGCGGGGCCGGTGGAGCGGGTGGCTTGGATGATGGCGAGGGAGCGACCGTTGGCGGTGGAGCGGGTCGCGGAGCGCGCGGGAGTGTTGTCGGAGAGATTGCCGGTATCGAGTGCGAGGAGGCGCGCGGCGCCGGAGACCTCGACCGTGACGGGGCGCTCTTCGGAAGTGACCGCGCGGCCTTCGGCGTCGACGAGTTCGACAACGATGTGGACGGCGTCGCGGTTGTCGGCGGAGAGCGTGGAGCGGTCGGCCGAGAGACGGAGGCGGGCGGGGGCGCCGGTGGTCTCGACTTTCGCGGTAATGGGGGCGGCGCCGGCGGTCGCGGAGGCGGGCGTGCCGGTGGCGGTGAGCACGCCGGCTTCCCACGGCACGGAAGGCCAGCGCGCGAGGCCGTCCTCGGACTTGGCGGTGCCGATGACGCGGCCGTTGAGCGAGAGGGTGACTTCGGGGAGGTTGGTGTAGGCGACGACCATGGCGGGCTCGTCGTTGCCGGGGATGGCGTTCCAGTGGGCGGGGCCGAAGCGGCGGCGCGGGCGGTTAGCCAGGCCTTCGCCTTGGCCTTCGGGGGCGCGGGCGGGGCGGTATGCGCGGAGGTGGAGCACGGGTTTCTCCGACCAGAGGGCTTCGCGGCGGAGGCCGTCGGTCTTGATGAAACCGGCGGTGTCGAAGAGGCCGGCGGAGCTGCCGTGCTCGGGCCAGCCGCCGGATTCGCCGAGGAAGTCGAAGCCGGTCCAGAGGAATTGCGCGGAGATGAAGGGCTTGTCGCGCACGGCATGCCAGTCCTCGAGGCGGTCGCCGTTTTCGCTGCCGTAGAGGACGCGGCCGGGGAAGCGGGCGTGGTCCTCGTCGTAGGCTTTCTCCTGGTAGTTGTATCCCACTACATCGAGCATGTTGGAGAGGCCGATGGCGTTGGCGGCGGGGGCGTTGGAGATGGCCATCGTGACCGGGCGGGTGGGGTCCATGCGCTTGACGGCGGCGATGAGTCGCGGGGCGACGAGGGCGAGGCGGGTCATCGAGGGCTGCTTGGGGTCGTCCTTGAACATCTCGACCTGGCGTGAGCGCGGGTGGACGTAGGGATCGGTCGGGTAATCGATCTCGTTGCCGATGCTGTAGAGGATCACGGAGGGGTGACGGCGGGAGCGGCGGATGGCGTCCTCGGTGTCGCGGACGGCCCAGGTCGCGAAGTCGTCGCTGTAGCCGGCGCGCTCGGCGGTGCCGACGTTGCGGCCTTTCACCCACTTGCGCTTGCCGAGCTCCCACTCGTCGAAGGTCTCGTCCATCATGAGGAGGCCGAGCTCGTCGCAGAGTTCGTAGAGGTCGTCGGCCATGGGGTTGTGGGAGCAACGGATGGCGTTGACGCCGATGTCGCGGAGGATGCGGAGGCGGCGTTCGAGGACGGCGCGGGGGACGACGGCGCCGGTATTGCCGGCGTCATGGTGGATGCAGACGCCTTTGATCTTCAGGTTGCGGCCGTTGAGGTAAAAGCCGGCGTTCGCGTCGAAGCGGAAATCGCGGATGCCGAGGGGAGTGCGGACGGTGTCGACGACGCGGTCGCCGACGGAGACGGTGTGGACGACCTGGTAGAGGTAGGGGTCGGAGACGTCCCAGCGGCGGGGCTTGGCGACGGGGTGGTAGAGGGGGAAATCCCACTGCGCGCCGGCCTCGATCTTTTGCGTGCGGGTGGCGCCGACGACGCGGCGACCCTCGGCGTCGAAGACCTCGGCGGTGACGGTGATGTCGGCGGCGGAGGCGGAGTCGTTGCGCACCTCGCAGCTGCTGTTCA
>CBIHRE010000339.1:0-5890 GCA_966212385.1 uncultured Akkermansia sp.
ATACGTTTTCCGGAAAACGTCATACTCTTCCGGAGGATCTTCGAAATCTCCTCAAGCCAACCCTCCCACCTCGTCGTCATGCGTCTCCTCCGCTCCGCTTTCGCGGCTTTCGCCGCCGCCGGTCTGTCCGCCGCCTCCCTCTTCGCCGCTCCCCTCAAGGTCGCCTACTCCGACTGGCCCGGCTGGACCGCCTTCGCCATCGCCGAGCAAAAAGGCTGGTTCAAGGAAGCCGGCGTCGAGGTCGAGCTGCTCTGGTTCGAATACGGCCCCTCGATGGAGGCCTACTCCGCCGGCAAGGTCGACGCCGTCATGGTCACCAACGGCGACTCGCTCGTCACCGGCGCCGGCGGCGCGAAGAACGTCATGATCGTCGCCCTCGATTATTCCAACGGCAACGACATGATCATCGCCAAGCCCGGCATCGAATCGGTGAAGGATTTGAAGGGCAAAAAAATCGGCATCGAGGTCGGCTTCGTCGAGCACCTCATGCTGTTGAAAGCCCTCGAGTCCGCCGGCCTCTCCGAGTCCGACGTCGAGATCGTCCCCACCCCCACCAACCAGACCCCGCAGGTCCTCGCCTCCGGCCAGGTCGACGCCATCGGCGCCTGGCAGCCCAACTCCGGCGCCGCGCTCAAGGCCCTCCCCGGCTCCAAGGCCATCTTCACCAGCGCCAACGCCCCCGGCCTCATCTACGACACCGTCGCCGTCTCCCCGCAAAGCCTCGCCGAGCGCCGCGCCGACTGGGTGAAGTTTGTCTCCGTCTGGGACAAGATCGTCGCCTACCTCGCCGACCCGAAGACCCGCGACGACGGCGTCGCCATCATGGCCGCCAAGGCCGGCGTCGACGCCGCCACCTACGGTGAGTTCATGCCCGGCACCAAGTTTCTCCCCGTCGCCGAGGGCGCCAAGGTCCTCTCGTCCAAGTCCAAGGGCTTCGGCTCCGTCGCCGGCTCCGCCATGATCGCCGACGCCTTCAATGTGAAAAACGGCGTCTACAAGGAGTCGCAGAAAGTCGCCGACTACATCGACGTCTCCCTCATGGCCGACGCCATCAAGCCCGCCCCCGCCAAACCGGCACCCGAGAAAAAGTAAACCCGCCCCACGCGCGCGTGGCACGGGCGTCCCGCCCGTGAGGCCGCGGGGCATCTTGCCCCGCGGCCTTTTTTTCCGCCTGCTGGTCCACGACACGCTCCGCTCCCCCGTCTCGCTCCCGCCCTTCGTCTCGCTCCCGCCGCCCTCGTAGCGCAGGCTTCCAGCCTGCTCGCCCCCCGCCCCGCCTGCCGATGTCCCTCTTCTCCGTCCGCCGCGAGCCGCCCGCCCGCCTCCGCTGGGTCCTGTGGGTGCTCGCCTTCGCCCTGCCCCTCGGCGTTTGGAGCGCGGTCAGCTACGTGCCTTGGCTCTGGCACCCGCAGGTCAAAGTCACCGAGTCCGGCTCCGTCTCGTGGATGAAGCCCGGCCTCCTCCTCGACAAAGCCGAGTTCGCCACCCAGGTCGCCAAAGCCGTCGCCGCCAACGAGGCCCCTCCTCGCGGCCTCCCCGCCAACCCTCTCTACCTGCCCGCGCCCCACGAGGTCGGCCGCGCGCTCTATACCGCCTTCACGACCGAGCCCCGCCTCAAGGGCGACAAGTGGCTCCACGAAAGCATCGGGATGTCGGTCAAAACCATCGCCTACGGCTTTCTCCTCTCGTCCGTTTTCGCGCTCCCCCTCGGCATCCTCTGCGGCTCCTACCCGGCGCTCGCCCGCATGACCGAACCCTTCGTCGACTTCGTCCGCTACATGCCCGCGCCCGCCTTCGGCGCGCTCATGGTCGCGATCTTCGGCATCCACCTCGAACCCAAGGTCGCGATCGTTTTTCTCGGCACATTTTTCACCCAGGTCCTCGTCACCGCCGGCACCGTCCGCCGCGTCGACCTCGCCCTTCTCGAAGCCGCCCAAACCCTCGGCGCCAAACGCGGCATGCTCATCCGCCGCGTCATCCTCCCCGCCTCGCTGCCCGATCTCTACAACGACACCCGCATCCTCATCGGCTGCGCCTGGACCTACCTCGTCGTCGCCGAGGTCGTCGGCGTCAGCAGCGGCATCACCTTTTTCATCAACCAGCAGGCCAAGTATCGCAACTTCGACAACGTCTACGCCGCCATCATCATCATCGGCGTCATCGGCCTCGCCACCGACCAACTCCTCTCCTTCATCGGCGCCCGTCTCTTCGGCTGGAAACTCACCCGCCGCAGCCGCCTCCGCGGTTTCTTCGGCCGGATCTTCGTCCCGCGACGCGTTCCCGCCCTCGCGACACAGCCCGCCGCAGCCGCCCCCTCGCCCGCCCCCGCCTCCACTCCGTGACCTCCGTGTCCGAGCTCCGTGTCCTCCGTGTCTAAAACTTTCGCCCCGCTCGCCTCCGCCGCCACGGACTCCGATTACCTCCGGCAATCCCCCGCCGTCGCCGCCCGCTTCGCCGCGCTCCACCAACGCCCCGTCGTCCTCGAAGCCGAGCACCTCACCTGCGAATTCGATTCCGACCGCGGCCGCGTCACAGCCTTGCGCGACATCAACGTCCGCATACACCGCCGCGAGATCGTCTGCGTCATCGGCCCCTCCGGCTGCGGCAAATCCACCTTCGCCCGCGTCATCGCCGGCCTCCAGCCCCTCAGCTCCGGCCGCCTCCTCGTCGACGGAAAACCCGTCTCCGGCCCCGGCCCCGACCGTGGCATGGTTTTCCAAGGCTACACGCTCTTCCCCTGGCTCACCCTCGCGCAAAATGTCCGCTTCGGCCTCGACATGCAGGGCCGCGACGACGGTCCCGCCGACCGCGAGGCGCGCCAATGGCTCGACCTCGTCGGACTCGGCAAATTCGCCGACTCGTATCCGCACCAGCTCTCCGGCGGCATGAAACAACGCGTCGCCATCGCCCGCGCCCTCGCCGCCGGCCCCAAGATTCTCCTCATGGACGAACCCTTCGGCGCGCTCGACCCGCAGACCCGCGCGCAGATGCAGACCCACCTCCTCGAGATCTGGCGCAACGTCGACATCACGATCGTCTTCATCACGCACGACATGGACGAGGCCATCCTCCTCGCCGATCGCATCCTCGTCCTCAAGGCCCACCCCGGCGAAGTCCAGGAGTTCATCGAGGTCCCCGTCCCCCGCCCCCGAAGTCCCGCGCAGTTCACCACGCCCGAGTTCCAAGCCACCCGCCGCCGCATCGACGCGCTCATCCACCCCGCGCCCACGCTCGGCGGCCCCCACGATCCACTCCCCATCGTCCGCCTCACCCAAGCCGGCGACGACGTCGAATAACGCCACCTTCAACTGTGATTGGTAACTGGTGATTGGTCATTTGTGCCCAAGCCACGAGCATTCCCCTCGTGCGGTTCCTCTGTCCAAATCACCGATCACCAATCACGAATCACAATCCATGAACCGCGACAAAACCGCCCGCTTCACCGTCTCGCTCCCCGAGAGCCTGCTCGACGAGCTCGACGACATGGTGAAACGCCGCGGCTACGCGAGCCGCTCGCAGGCCGTCGCCGCCCTCGCCCGCGACGGCCTCGTCGACTACGCCGCCAGCGTCGGCACCGCCTCCGTCGCCGGCACGATCAGCCTCGTCTACGACCACCGGAAACCCGGCCTCCAGGCGAAACTCGCCGCCATCCAGCACAAGTATTACCTCATGGTCGTCACCTCGATGCACGTGCACCTCGAGCACCACAACTACATGGAGGTGCTCCTCGTCCAAGGCCCGGCCGACCAGCTCCAGACCTTGGCCAACGAACTCATCACCGTGCGCGGCGTGAAGCAGGGCAAACTCACCCTCACCGCCACCTCGATGCCCCCGCTCCTGTAGCGAAACGACGGAGCCTTTTCGCCGCCTTGCTCCAACCTTGGAGGGCGCCGCTCCGTCGGCGCCTTTTACGCCCCGCGACCACCGCATCCCCCCGCCCTTGGCATCATTCTTGCAGTATTACCTTTTCTAAGATTCGTCATACTCCTTTCGCCACCGCCCGCCATGCCGCTCCACGTTCCGCCCGCGCCCTCCGGCACCTCTTTCACCACCCCGCGTCCCTCCGGCCCGGCGCCGGTCCCGCCCGCGCAGATCCCCGCCGATCGTCTCCTCCTCGAGGAAACCCTCCCCGGCGGCGCCGCCTGGTCCTTCACCGTCCGCCGCCACCGGACCCTCCGCCTCACCGCCCTCGAAGCCGGCGCCAACGTCTCCTTCCTCTGCTTCAACCGCCACGAACTCGTCGACCGCTACAACATGGCCGACACCCTCAAGGGCCAGCACACGGCCAAGCTCACCACCGGCTTCGTCCTCTTCTCCGACATGGGCCGCGCGATGTTCTCCATCACCGGCGACACCCTCGGCTGGCACGATCCCCTCGGCGGCCACGACACCGCCGCCCACGTGGAAAAAAAGTGGGGCGCCAAAAACTACCAGACCGCCCGCAACGACTGCCACCGCAACTCCCGCGACCACTTCCTCATCGAGCTCGCCAAATACGGCCTCAACGCCCGCGACCTCGTCCCCAACGTAAACTTCTTCAGCAAGCTCGCCACCTCCGATACCGGCGCGCTCAGCTTCATCCCGAACCACGCCAAACCGGGCGACTTCATCGACCTCCGCGCCGAGATGGACCTCCTCGTTATCCTGACGACCTGCCACCACCCGCTCGACACCTCCCCCGCCTACGGCCCGAAGCCCGTGAAGCTCCAGCTCTGGCGCAGCGACCCGCCCGCCGCAAACGACTACTGCCGGACCTACCGCCCCGAAAACGAGCGCGCCTTCTACAACTCGGAGCTTCTTTACCTCTGACCAAATGCGCGCGCCCCGCCGACCGGAGTGATTGGTAATTTGTAATTGGTCATTTGGTCCAAGCCTCTCCCCCCCCGCTGCCGCCTTCAACAAGTCACCGGTCACCAATCACAAATCACCCTTTCGATCCCGCCATGCTCAACTACGTCGAATCGTCCCTCGACCCCGCGCTCGCGTGCTACCGCCGCGTCATCCCCGCCGGCGACTTCTGGATGCACGAGATCAAGCGCGGCCAAACCCTCCGCATACTCGACCTCGAGGGAAACCAGGCCGCCGACACGCTCTTCTACCGCGCCGACGACTTCCGCGAACGCTACAGCGCGCAGGACACCATCCGCGAAAACGGCGGCATCTACCTCACCACCGGCACCAAGCTCTACTCGAACGAGCTGAACGTCCTCGCCGAGATCACCGCCGACACCTGCGGCCGCCACGACACTCTCGGCGGCGCCTGTTCCTGCGAGGCCAACACCCTCCGCTACGGCCACGGCACGCGTCACATGCACTCCTGCCGCCAGAGCTTCCTCCTCGGCCTCATGACCTGGCCCGGCTCCACCGGATTCGACCTCAACAAACGCGACATCCCCGCGAACATAAACTTCTTCATGAACGTCCCCGTCACCCCCGACGGCGGCCTCCAGTTCGCCGACGGCGTGTCGTCCCCCGGCAAATACGTCGAGATGATCGCCCGCATGGACATCGTCTGCCTCATTTCCAACTGCCCCCAGCTCAACAACCCCTGCAACGGCTGGAATCCCACCCCCGTCGAGGTGCTCATCTGGAATTAGCCTCTCCGATTTAGCGTCTTTTAGCGCCCTTTAGCGGTTCAAAAACTCCGTCTTCCGTGTTCACCAAAGTCCTCATCGCCAACCGCGGCGCCATCGCCTGCCGCGTCATCCGCACGCTGCGTCGCATGGGCATCAAGTCCGTCGCCGTCTACTCCGACGCCGACCGCCACAGCCTCCACGTCGCCCAGGCCGACGAAGCCATCCACCTCGGCCCCAGCCCCGCCGCGCAATCCTACCTCGACGTCGAAAAAATTCTCGCCGCCGCCAAGGCCACCGGCGCCCAAGCCATCCAC
>CBIHRE010000340.1:0-5875 GCA_966212385.1 uncultured Akkermansia sp.
TTCGCCACTCCACCGGCATCCTGTGCGTTCCCATCACCGGTGAACGGGCCGACGCGCTGCGTCTGCCGCTCATGGTGCGCGACAACCAGGAAGTGCACCGCACCGCCTTCACCGTCTCCGTCGACTGGAAGCACGGCACCAGCACCGGCGTCTCCGCCGCCGATCGCACCGCCGCCATCCGCGGCCTCGCCGACCCGGCCTCGACCGCCGCCGACTTCGTCCGCCCCGGCCACGTTTTCCCGCTCCGCGCCCACCCACTCGGCGTCCTCGCCCGCCCCGGACACACCGAGGCCGCCATCGACCTCGCCCGCCTTGCCGGGCTCCAGCCCGCCGGCCTCCTCTGCGAGATCATCAACGACGACGGCACCATGGCCCGTGGCGCCCAGCTCGAAGCCTTCGCCCGTCGCCATCAACTGCCCTTCATCACCATCGCGGAACTCGCCGCCTATCGCCGCCAAACCGAGCGGCTCGTCACCCGCGTCGCCAGCTCCCGGCTGCCCATCCGCCAGGGCGATTTCATCGCCCATGTTTATCGGTCCACCCTCGACGGGACCGAACACGTCGCCCTCGTCAAAGGTGACCCCGCCGGCCGGGAAAACGTCCTCGTCCGCGTCCACTCCGAGTGCATCACCGGCGACATTCTCGGGTCGCTTCGTTGCGATTGCGGCGCACAGCTCGACCACGCCTTGGCCCGCGTCGCCCGCGAGCGTGAAGGCGTCGTCGTTTACCTTCGCAACCAGGAAGGCCGCGGCATCGGCCTCGCCGCCAAGATACGCGCCTACGCCCTTCAGGATGAAGGCCTCGATACCGTCCAGGCCAACGAGCGCCTCGGCCTCCCGGTCGACGCCCGCAGCTACGACATCGGGGCGCAAATTCTCTCCGACCTCGGCCTCACGACCATCCGCCTCCTCTCCAACAATCCCGCCAAGATCACCGGCCTCGAAACCTACCGCCTGAAGATCACCGAGCGCGTGCCGCTCCTCACCGCCCCCACTTGCGAAAATGCCGCCTACCTGCGCGCCAAGCAAACCAAGCTCGGCCACCTCCTCGACCTCGCCCCCGCGACCGTCGGCCTCTCCTGAGGCTGCGCCTCATCTCAAATTTCAAATCTTAGATCTCAAATTCTTCCGCCATGTCCTCCCTTCCCTCCATCGCCCCCGGTTTCTCCTTCCCCGACCTCACCGTCCGCCCCCCGCGTTCGCCGCGCGTGCGGCTCGGCGGCTTCGTCATCCTTCCGCGCCTGATCGACAAGGCCCGCGCCACCCTCGCCGGCAAGCAGGGCGAATACATCTACAACTCCGGCCTCGATAAACGTTTCTTCTCCTTCGTGAAAATTGACGCCGACGTTTTCCTCGCCCAGGTCGCCACCGGTGCGGGTGACGGAGCCCTCCTAGCCTGGATCACCACCAACGCCGGCCACAACCCCGCGGAGCACGAGATCGCCCACTGGAGCGCCTTCCAGGGCGAGCGCACCGCCACCACCCTGAAGGCCCGCGAACACTACGCGAAACAACACGCCGCCCTCGCTCCCGAGCGCGCCGATGTCGCCACCGGCTTCGATTTCCTCGACCTCGACGACCACGTCTCCTTTGGCGGCAAAGCCTGATCCCGCCCGCTTCCTCGCCTTCGCCACGACCACCTCCCCGAGCACGCCCGCATGTCTCTCGAATACCGTCCACTCGGACGCACCTCCACCCGCGTCAGCCTCTTCGGCCTCGGCACCATGACCTGGGGCCAGCAAAACACCGAAGCCGAGGCGCACGAACAACTCGATTACGCTGTAGCCCACGGCGTGAACCTGATCGACGTCGCCGAAATGTATCCCGTGCCGCCCCGTCCCGAGACGCAGGGCCGCACGGAGACCTACGTCGGCACTTGGCTGAAAAAGTCCGGCCGCCGCGCCGACATCGTCCTCGCCACCAAGATCGTCGGCCGCCAGCGGCAGGCCCACAACCCCGGCCATATCCGCGGCGGCACCTCTAAGCACGACGCGAAGAACATCGCCGAGGCCATCGAAGGAAGCCTGCGCCGTCTCCAAACCGACTACATCGATCTCTACCAGCTCCACTGGCCCGACCGCTCGACCAACACCTTCGGCCGTCGCGAATATCCGTGGCCTCCTGACAACGAGGAAACCGTGCCCATCGGCGAGACGCTCGAAGCCCTCGCCGCCCAAGTCCGCGCCGGAAAAATCCGTCACATCGGTGTCTCCAACGAGACTCCTTGGGGCCTCGCCCAGTTTCTCCGCCTCTCCGACCAGCTCGGGCTACCGCGCGTCGCCTCGATCCAGAACGTCTACCACCTCGCCAACCGCACCTTCGAGATCGGCCTCGCCGAGTTTTCCCATCGCGAGCAGGTCGGCCTGCTCGCCTACTCGCCCCTCGCGGCCGGCGTGCTCTCCGGCAAATACCTGAACGGCGCCCGCCCGCCCGGCGCCCGCATGACGCTCTTCGAGCGTTGGGGACACTTCAACCGCCCGTCCGTCCAGCCCGCCATAGCCGCCTACGCCGAGGCCGCGCGCGCCCACGGCCTTACCCCCGCCCAGCTCGCGTTGCGCTTCGTCGCCTCGCGCCCCTTCACCACCAGCGTCCTCGTCGGCGCGACCTCGCTTGCCCAGCTCAAGGAAAACCACGCCGCCTTCTCCGCTCCGCTCTCGCCCGAGGCGCTCGCCGCCATCGAAGCCGTCCACGCCCAACATCCCAATCCCTAACCACCCACTCCCTTCATCCGCGCCCATCAGCACCATCCGCGGTTAAAAATCTGATCCCCCACCTCCTCTCTCCCCCTCACCTTTCTCCCGAAAAACCTTCTTCCGCCGCTCCCCGACTTTTTGCGCCTTCTGCGCCTCTTTGCGGCCATCCTCCGTCCCCCTCCGTGGTTAAACTTGCCGAGCCTTCCGCTCCCTCCGCCCCTCCGCGCTCCGCGCTCCTCCGCCTGCTCGCCCTCTGCTGGCGCGACCGGCGCCGCTGCGTTTCGGTCATCGTCTGCCAGGTCGCGCTGCTCGCGCTCGGCTTGATCGGCCTCGGCTCGGCGGGCCTCGGCATCGACTACCTCCACGCCCATCTCGATTCCTCCGCCAAGCGCGTCGCGTGGCCGCTCGATCTCGCTCCGCCCGACGATTGGGCGCCGATGACGGTCCTGCTCGTGATCGCAGCGGTGGTCGTGGTCGCCGCCGTCGCGCGCGGCGCGCTCACCTGGCTGAGCGGCGTCCTGCTCGCCCGCCTTGTCCATCGCGGCGTGATCGCCGAGCTGCAAACCGCCGTCTTCGCCAAGCTCCAGCACCTGCCCTTTCGTTTCTTCGACCATCACTCGCGCGGCGAGATCATCAACCGCGCCACCGGCGACATAGCCTCCGTCCGCGCCTTCGTGGACACGGTGCTCATCCAGGCGCTCGTCACCGCCCTCACCGCCGCGGTTTACCTCGCTTACATGGTCAACCTCCACGTCGGTCTCACCGTCGCGTGCATGGCCTTCGTGCCGCTCTCGGTCTGGATCTGCCTGCGCTACTCCCGCTCCGTCCATCCGCTCTACCTGCAAAACCGTTCCCTTTTCGACCGCATGGTGCTCACCCTCGCCGAGTCCATCGAAGGCGTCGGCGTCATCCAGGGCTTCGCACGCGAGCCCGAGGTCGCCGCCCGCTTCCGCGCCGACAACGCCGCCGTGAAGGACCAGCAGCGCCGCATCTTCTGGCGCATGTCGCTCTTCACCCCGACCATCGATTTCCTCACCCAGCTCGGACTCGTCATCCTCCTTGTTTACGGCGGCTGGCTCGTCATCCAGGGCCAGCTCCCGCTCGGCACCGGTCTCGTCGTGTTCGCCGGCCTGCTCCAGCAATTCGCCAACCAGGTCACCACAATCGCCCAGATCGCCAACGGTATCCAGGAAAGCCTTACCGGCGCGCGCCGCGTCTTCGACATCCTCGACGCCCCGCCCGGCCTCGTGTTGCCCGCGCAGCCACAGATTCCGCCTGCCGCCGGCTCGGTTCGCTTCGAGAACGTCTCCTTCCATCACCTCGAGCAAGGCCCCGTCGTGCTCGACGACGTCTCCTTCGAGATCCGCCCCGGCGAATGCGTCGCCATCGTCGGCGAGACCGGCTCCGGCAAGAGCGCCCTGCTCAACCTTATCCCGCGCTTCTACGACCCCGCCTCCGGACGTGTGCTGGTGGACGGCGTGGACGTCCGCGACTGGGACCTGCAAGCCCTGCGCCGCCGCGTCGGCGTCGTGTTTCAGGAAAACTTCCTCTTCTCCGACACCGTCGCCGCCAACATCGCCTTTGGCCGGCCCGACGCCACCCAGGCCGAGATCGAGGCCGCCGCCCGCGCCGCCTGCGCCCACGACTTCGTTAGCGCCCTGCCCAAGGGTTACGAGACCATCCTCGGCGAGAGCGGCGTGGACCTCTCCGGCGGCCAGCGCCAACGCCTCACCATCGCCCGCGCCCTCCTCGCCAATCCCGCCATCCTCCTTCTCGACGATCCCACCGCCGCCATCGATCCCGAGACCGAGCACGAAATCCTCGCCGCCATCGAGCGCGCCCTCGCCGGCCGCACCACCTTCGTCGTCGCCCACCGCCTCTCCACGCTCCGTCGTGCCGACCGCGTTCTCGTGCTCGAGCGCGGACGTATCGTGCAAACCGGCACCCACGCCGAGCTCCTCCACCAGGACGGTCCCTATCGCCTCGCCGCGTTGCACCAGATGGTCGACGACGAGAGTCGGCGCCTGCTCGCCGAAGAGACCGCCGAGGACGGCCTCGTCACCCTAGCGCCATGATCGCCGGCGCCCCCTTTTCCGGTCCCGGTGGCGGACGCGGCGGCCATCCCGGTCTGCGCGCAGCCGGCGAAGAGCGTCCGCGCGGCGCCGTCATCGACTGGAAAGTCATCTCGCGAGTCCTCGACTATACCCGCCCCTACGCCGCCAAGCGCAACTTCGTCTTTTTCCTTACGACCGTCCGCGCCGTCCAAAAACCCGCGCTCGCCTGGGTCCTCGCCGCCGCGATCAACGGTCCCGTCACCCGCGGCGACTTCAACGGCACCCTCTGGTGGACCGCCGGCTTCCTCGCCCTCCTTGCCTCCACCGGCCTCGTCTTTCACCTCCGCCAACGCCACCAGCTCGAGCTCGGCGAGTCCGTCATTCACGACCTGCGCAACGACGTCTTCGCCAATCTCCAACGTCAGCCCCTCGGCTATTTCCACAAGACCAAGCTCGGGCGTATCCTCTCTCGCGTCATCACCGACATCGAGGCCGTCCGCCGCGGTCTCCAGCAGGTCTTCTTTTTCAGCCTGCTCCTCATCGGGCAGATGCTCGGCGCCGCCGCGCTCATGCTCTACTACAACTGGGCGCTCTTCCTTCTGCTCCTCGGGCTTGGTCCCTTCATCTGGCTGATCAACCGCCGCTTTCACCCGCGCCTCGGCCGCTTTTCGCGCGCCGCCGCCGAGAGCAGCAGCCGCCTAACCGGCAACCTCGCCGAGTCCGTCCGCGGCGTGCGCGTCGTCCAGGGTTTCACCCGTCAGCGTCGCGGCGAAGAGATCTTCGACGGCTACGTCCGGAAGCTCACGGAGGATAACGTCACCCTCGCTTCTGAGTCCGCGCTCTACGTCCCGCTGCTCGATCTCGGAAGCCAGCTCTTCATCGCCGCCATCCTCGTGGTCGGCGGCTACGGCGCCCTGCACGGCTTCGCTGGCATGGAGATCGGCAGCCTCGTCGCCTTCTTCTTCCTCCCCGCGATTTTCTTCCAGTCTCTTCAACAGCTCGGAAACCTCTACACCCAGACCGTCACCTCGATGGCCGGTGCCGAGCGCGTCTTTCAGCTCATCGACCTTCAACCCGAGTGGGAAGACACCCCCAACGCCAACGACCTTCCCGACCCGCGCTCCACCGT
>CBIHRE010000341.1:0-5855 GCA_966212385.1 uncultured Akkermansia sp.
CCTCGCCCGCGCCTGCGCCTGGCTCCAAGGCGGCCGCTTCACCTCAAGCGCCCGCGAAGGCCTGCTCGCCGCCCTCGCGTTCCTCGCCCTCGCGGCCCTTCCCGTGATCGTCCTCGTCGGCGGGCCGGCGCTTTTCTCGATTCGCGACACCTTCCTGTGGAACCTGCACGAGGGCTACATCCTCGAGTTCCGCTCCCTCGGGAGCGCGCTGGCCGGCGCGTCTTGGGGCGAACGCCTGGCGACGCTCGCCATCTGGCCGCTCCTCACCCTGCCCGCGGCTTGGTATCTGATCCGGAACCGCCGCGCCGCCGGCGCCCCCTTGCTCGCCTTGGCGATCGGCGCCGCGCTTCCGCTCAGCGCCCTTTCCTTCCTCCAGATCCGCTGGCTCGGCGTCACCCAGGCGCTCTGGCTCGCCCTGCCCGTCGCTTGGATCGCGATCTGGCGCGCCGCCTCGCCGCGCCCTTCCCGCGCCGCGACCTTCTCCGGCCTGCTTTTCCTGATCCTCGCCCTGACGCCTTTTCCCCTCCGCTCCATCCCCGCCTGGAAAACCGCCCCCGTGGTCGGCATCGAAGAGGCGATCTCGCTCGTGATGCGCGACATCGCCTGGAAGTTGCGCGGCGCGGCGGGCACCAACCCCATCAACGTCGTCAGCGGCCCCACCACCACCACCTCGCTCGCCTTCTTCGGCGACACCCAAGGCGTCGGCACGCTCTACTGGGAAAACCTCGCCGGCCTTAAAACCGTCGCCTCGATCTACGGCGCGAAAAACGAAGCGGAGGCCCTCCGCATCTGCCGCGAACACGCGGTCACCCACATCGTGATCTTCTCCTGGGACGCCTTTGCCCAGCCCTACGCCCGCCTCCACCATGGCCGCCCGGTCGACGCCAGCACCGACGACTGTTTCGTCAGCTCCCTCCTCAGCACGCGCAACATCCCCGAGTGGCTCCGCCCCATCCACTACAAGATGCTACCCGAGCTCGCGCAGGGCGGCCACTGGGTCCTGATCTTCGAAGTCCACCCCGAGCAAAGCTCCGCCGAGGCCTACTTCCACCTCGGCAGATACCTCGAAGACGACGGACATCCGAAGGAGGCGCTCGAGGCCTACCTGAAATCTTGGAACCTCGACTCGACCCGTGGCGAAACCGCGCACCGCCTCGCCCTCGCCCTCGCCCGCAACGGCCGCGTCGACGACGCCCGCCGCCTCACCCCCCTGCTGCCGCCGCGCGAACGCGGGGCCGTCGAGGCCGCCGTCGGCCGCGGTTTCGCCGCCACCGGCCGCCCGAAGGAAGCCGTGGAAGCGCTCCGCGCCTCCCTCGCCGCCTCGCCCTACGACCGCGAAGTCGCGACCGACCTCGCCTGGATCCTTTCCACTTCGGAAGAAAATTCCGTGCGCGACGGCGCCGAGGCCCTTCGCCTCATGAGCGGCGTGAACTCCGGCGGCCAGAACCTCACCCTCCGTGAAACCATCGCCCTCGCCGCCGCCTGCGCCGAGGCGGGCAACTTCCCCGACGCCCTCCTCGTTCTCGACAAAGCCCTCGGCGCCGCCCAAGCCGCCAAGGACTCCGCCATGGTCGAGCGCCTCCAAGCCTACCGCGTCCGCCTCGCCGGCGGCCTGCCCTTGCGCGAATCCCTCCGTCGTTGATCGGGCCCGGAGCCACCCCGGAGTCCCTCTGTCTGGCGCGCCCGTGAACGAGCCGCCGGCCCGAAGGATCACGCCTATCGCGCGGATCTACACCCCTACCAACTCATGCCGGCGGCTTGGTGGATTTAGACTTTAGGTTCCGGGGCGGGCGTGCGCGTCCCCGTGCCCGCTGCTTGGATATCGAGCCGCGGGCGGCGGGGCCCGCCCGTCCACCTAAAATTCGGAAGCAACCAGCCGTTGGTATCACTTGCCCAGCAGCCTGTTCAAGGCGCCCTTCGCGCCTTCTTTGCCGCCCTCGAGCGCCGCGCCGCCGACATCCTTGATCACGCCCGCCGCCGCGACGCCGAGTTGCTGAAGCACGCGTTGGAGAACCTTCGCCGCCACTTGGTCGGCGGTGATGCCGCCCTCCGCCACGCCAAGATCGGTGATGACGATCGGCGGAAGCTGCACCGTCACCGTCTTGCCCCCGACGATCACCGAGGCCTTCACGTTCTTCAGCTCGAAAGACTTGATCGCGAACTTCAGCGGCTTCTTCACCTCGCCGTCCGGTTCGGTCGTCGTCGGCGGGGTCTTCCCGCCCCCCGTGTTCTCCTCGATCTGCTTCAAGAGCGCGTCGATGTTGCTGCCGCCTAGCAGGCGCTTCTCGTAAACGAATTCGGGCCCGTCGATATAGACCTCGTTCACCACGATATGGTCGCCGAGAAGCGAGGTCGGCTTCACGCTCGCGCGCAGCTCACCGAGATAAAAGGCCTTGTCGCCCGTCCAGCCTTCGGGATTTCCCACGAAGAGCCCCTTCAAATTCGCCCCGCCCGTCAGCGGCGAAACCGTCGTCGCGTCGAGCTCCACCTTCGTGCCCGTCACCTTCGGGCCCACGGTGTTCACCGTCTTGGTCACGATCGGGCCCAGGAAGAAAAAGCCCACCGCCACCGTCACGATCACGCCAAGCAGAAAGAGCACCACCAGGACCTTGAGGAGTTTCTTCATGATGCGGCCAACGAAACCATCTCGACCGCGACCGCAACGCCTTACGCGAGCCGCCCGCTTTACCCTCGCCTCTCGCGCCCCGCCGCCCATTTCCCTGCCCCATGATCGAAGGCGAATGGCGTATCTTGGCGGTGGACTACGCGGGCGAAGCCCTGCCCGGCAGGAACGGTCGCCTGCAGATCATCGGCACGCGCTTTTCCCTCCAGATCGGCGGCACGCCCCGCGAGGTCGGCGCAGTCGAACAAAACCCCGAGGCCTCCCCCGCCACGCTCGACCTCATCTGGCGCGAAGCCGGAGGCGACGAAGCTCGCCGGCTGCGCGCCATCGTCCGCGTGCGCGGCGACCTCATGCAATTTTGCTATTATCCGGAGGCGGCCGGCGAACGCCCCGCCGCCTTCGAGTCGAAAGGCAGCCCGCCCGCCATCCTGGTCCGCTGCCGTCGCGAATCTTAACCACCACGGATCAAACGGATTTTCACGGATAGAATCCGGCCACTCCGTGTTCATCCGTGGGATCTGTGGTTAAAATCCGCACGTCTGCACTTGCCGGCATCAGGATTCCTTTTCCGCGCGCTTCTCCTGCTGGCGCACGTTGCGCCAGGCCCAGACCGCCGCGAGCGCCGAGGCCCACGGCGCGCTCACCAAGCACCACAGCGCGCCCAAGGGGTGCCCCGCCTGCCGCAGCGCATAGGCCATCGCCAGCCACAAAAAAGCCGCGACCAGGCTGCCGCCAAAGGACCAGGCCAGCAGCCGCCCGCGTCCGGTCTTCGCGGCCGCGACCAGCACCGCGGCCAGCGGCGCGAAAAGCACCACCAGCGCCAAACCCGCCGCCACCGCCAAGATAAGCTGTCTGCCCATGTCCGTCGTCTCGTGTCGTAGTCGTTAAGGAATCGGAGAAAAGTCGGCCCCACTCCACCGCTCCGCCTTCCTTGCCGCCAGCCGATTCGCCGCTCAAGGTGTCCGGCTCGCTCGCCGCCACCATGCCGACGCTTCCCTACGCCGCCTCCCGTTTCCAAACGATCCGCCGCCGCACCCGCGAGGTCGCGATCGGCCCCGTCCGCGTCGGCGGCGCCAACCCCGTCCGCGTCCAGTCCATGACCACGAGCGACACCCAGGACGTCGAGGCCACCGTCCGCCAGGCCATCGCCCTCGCCGAGGTCGGCTGCGAGATCGTCCGCGTCACCGCGCCCAACGTCCAGGCCGCCCGCTGCCTCAAACCCATCCGCGAAAAACTCGCCGCCGCCGGCTTCGCCCACATCCCGCTCGTCGCCGACATCCACTTCCTCCCCTCCGCCGCCATGGAGGCCGTCGAGCACGTCGAGAAAGTCCGCATCAACCCGGGCAACTACGCCGACAAAAAGAAATTCGCCGTCCTCGAATACACCGACGCCGCCTACGACGCCGAGCTCGCCCGTATCCACGAGGCCGTGACGCCGCTCATCCTCCGCTGCAAGGAGCTCGGACGCGCCCTCCGCATCGGCACCAACCACGGCTCGCTCAGCGACCGAATCATGAACCGCTACGGCGACACCCCGCTCGGCATGGTGGAGAGCGCCCTCGAGTTCCTCCGCATCTGCCGCGGCCACGGCTTCCACGACATCGTCCTCTCGATGAAGGCCTCCAACCCCAAGGTGATGATCCAGGCCTACCGTCTCCTCGTCGCCCGCATGGACAAGGAAGGCATGGACTACCCGCTCCACCTCGGCGTCACCGAGGCCGGCGACGGCGAGGACGGCCGCATCAAGTCCGCCATCGGCATCGGCTCCCTCCTCATGGACGGCCTCGGCGACACCATCCGCGTCTCCCTCACCGAGGACAGCGTATACGAGGTCCCCGTCGCCCAAGCCCTCGCCCAAAAAGCGATGTCGCTCTGGTCGGCTCCGGAGGTGGCACGGGCGTCCCGCCCGTGTGAGGAGGAGCGTCCCGCTCCTCCGCTTCCGACCCAGCCCCACGGGCAAGATGCCCGTGCCACGTCGCACAGCGGCTCCCTCGATCCCTTCGTCTACACGAAGCGTGAGATCGCCCCGCTCGAGCTTTCGCCGACCGTCTCCCTCGGCCCCGAGCTCCCGCCGCGCGTCGTCACCCGCGTCGCCTCCGTCGCCGCGCTCCCCGAGGCGGCGCAAAAATTCGCCGCCGGCCGCCTCGCCGACACGCCCGTCGAAGGCTTGCTCGTCCCGATCTCATCCGCCGCCGAACTCTCCGCGCTCAAAAGCTCCGCCGCGGCATTCCCCGCCGGCGCCGTTCCTTTCCTCGACCTCGCGCCCGCGCTCACGCCCGCCGATCTCGCAGGTTTCAACAGCAGCGCCCCCGTCGTCCTCGTCCGCGCCTTCGGCGCCACGCCCGTGGACGCCGAGACCCTCGCCGGCTTCGCCAAACTCGCCCGTGCGAAAAATCACGTCCTCGCCGTCGCCACCTCCGCCGAGGCGCTTGCCCCATCCGCCTCCGGCGCCGATTCGCCCCTCGCCGCCACCCTCCGCCAGCTCGGCGACGCGCGCCTGCTCTTCACCCTCGACGACTCCAAGCCCGACCCCGCCGGCCGTCACCCCATCGGCCGCTACCGCGCCCTCGCCGAAGCGCTTCGATCACTCGGCCTCCGTGCGCCGCTCTGGATTCGCAACACCGCCGCCACCCAAGTTTCGCCCGGCCCCGATTTCCTCTCGCGCCTCCTCGACGCCTCGATCCTCACCGGCACCCTCCTCTGCGACGGCCTCGGCGACCTCGTGAGCGTCGAGACCGAGCCCGATGCCGTCCGCGCGTTGAAGTTGTCCTACAACATCCTCCAAGGCGCCGGCACGCGCAGCGTGAAGACCGAGTTCGTCGCCTGTCCGAGCTGCGGACGCACGCTCTTCGATCTGCAGACGACCACGCAACGCATCCGCGCCCGCACCGGCCACCTGAAGGGCGTGAAGATCGCCATCATGGGCTGCATCGTGAACGGCCCCGGCGAGATGGCCGACGCCGATTTCGGCTACGTCGGCGGCGCGCCGGCCAAGATCAACCTCTACGTCGGCAAGCAGTGCGTGCAGTATAACATCCCGCAGGCCGAGGCCGACGACCGCCTCGTCGCGCTCATCAAGGAGCACGGCAAGTGGGTCGAGCCCCCCGCGCCCGTCGCGGCGTGATCAGCGCAGGCCTGATGCTGGCCGCCATCGCGCTGGTGATCGTCTGATACCGGCGGCTTGGTGGTTTTAGACTTTGGGTTCCGGGGTGGGCGGGCGCGTCCCTGCGCC
>CBIHRE010000342.1:0-5843 GCA_966212385.1 uncultured Akkermansia sp.
CCCCGCCCATTTCACCTACGCCCGTTTCATCTCCGCCCACTCCCCCGGATTGCGTAACCCCACCGGTTACACAATCCGTCTTCCCTCGCCCCGGTCTCTTCGCGACGCCTTTGGTTTGGCGTTAGAGCCAGATCCGGACGCGGGCGCTCAGCTTTAGCCTTCTGCTACCGCCCGCCGCGCGTTCACGCTCCGAGCATCGTGTCCGATCCCGTCGCCTCTCCGCCCGCCGTCCCCTCCTCCGCCCCCGCCGCGCCGCGCATCCTCGTCATCGGCGGCGGAGCCGCCGGCTTTTTCGGCGCCATCGCCGCCGCCGAGGCGAACCCCGCCGCGCGCGTCCACCTCTACGAAGCCACCGCCCATCCGCTCGCCAAGGTCCGCGTCTCCGGCGGCGGACGCTGCAACGCCACCCACGCCTGCTTCGAGCCGCGCGAGCTGGTCAAACGCTACCCGCGCGGCGGACGCGAACTGCTCGGCCCCTTCACCCGCTTCGGCCCGCGCGACACCATCGCGTGGTTCGCCGAACGCGGCATCACCCTCAAGACCGAGGACGACGGGCGCATGTTTCCCGACACCGACGACTCCGCCACCATCATCGCCGCGCTCCGCACCGCCGCCGACAAGGCCGGCGTCAGCCTCTACACCAGCATGGGCGTGCGCACCGTCGAGCGCGCCATCGGCGGCGGCTTCGACGTCACCTTCACCGACGACTCCCATGCCCGCTTCGACCGCGTGCTCATCGCCACCGGCGGCAACAAAGGCTCCGCCGGCCTGACCATCGCCGCCGCCCTCGGCCACGCCATCGAGCCGCCCGTCCCCTCGCTGTTCACCTTCCACATCGCCGACCCGCGCTTGGTCGGCCTCGAGGGCCTCTCCGTCCCCGACGCCGCCACCTCCGTCCCCGGCACCAAACTCTCCGAGCGCGGCCCGCTCCTCGTCACCCACTGGGGCCTCAGCGGCCCGGCGATCCTGAAACTCTCCGCCTGGGGCGCGCGCGAGCTCGCCGCCCGCGACTACCGCTTCACCCTCCACGTTTCGTGGAACGGCCACACGCCCGCCCAGGCCCTCGCCGCCCTCCAAGCCTGGCGCGACGCCAACACCCGCAAGCAGATCGCCACCCTCAACCCCTTCGCCCTCCCCTCGCGGCTCTGGGATCGCCTCATCGCCGCCGTCCCCGGCCTCGCTCCCACCGCGCAATGGGCCGGCGTATCGAAAGAGCACCTACAAAAACTCGCCGCCCAGGTCGGCGCCTCCGAGTTCAAGGTCGAGGGCAAGAGCCTCAACAAGGAGGAGTTCGTCACCTGCGGCGGCATCCGCCTGAAGGAGGTCGACTTCAAGACCATGGAAAGCCGCCTCGTCCCCGGCCTGCACTTCGCCGGCGAGGTGCTCGACATCGACGGCGTCACCGGCGGCTTCAACTTCCAGGCCGCCTGGACCACCGGCTGGCTCGCCGGCCGCGCCATGGCCGGCGCGACCGCCGCCTGAGCTTAACGGGAGACCCCGAAAGGCAGGCCCCGCCGCCAATCGCAAATCCACGGCAGGCGGAACTTGCCTCCGCCCCTGCGCGCATCTCTCTTACCGAGCTCCAGTTACACACACCACCTACTCGCTATCATGATCGTCTCCCGCCGCGCGCTCGCCGCCCTGCTTGTTCTTCCAGCCCTCGCGCCCTCCGCCCGCGCCCTCGAGATCGTCCTCGATTACACCTACGACACCGGAAATTTCTTCGGCAACGCCACCGCCAAGGCCGCTCTCGAAGCCGCCGCGTCCGATCTGAGCCACGTCCTCACCAACACGCTCGGCGCCGTCTCGTCCGACGTCTACTCCGGCACCAACGGCTCCACCACCTCCACCCTCGACTGGAGCGTAAGTTTCACCAACCCAAGCACCGGCGGCACCATCACGCTCAACTCCTTCAGTTTCGCCGCGAACCAATACCGCGTCTACGTCGGCGCCCGCGTGCTCGACGGTGCCCTCCTCGGCCAAGGCGGCCCCGCCGGCGTCGGCGTCAGTTTTGGCGGAAGCGGATTCGCCTCCGAGTGGGTCGGCGCCGCCGCCGCCGCCGAGGCCGCCTCCAACGCGGCTCTCCTCCGCGGCTCAGGCCCCACAATCAGCCGGCTCACCCAGACCGTCACGCTCGGCACCTCCGCCAACTTCGATCTCCGCGTCGGTCTCACCGTCGGCAACCTCTGGTTCGATTCCGACTCCGCCTGGCATTTCGACCACACCACCGCAGTCGACTCCGGCAAAAGCGATCTCTACTCCGTCGCCCTCCACGAGCTGATGCACACGCTCGGCGTCGGCGGCTCCTATTCGTGGACGAGCCAGGTCTCGGGCACCACCTGGCTCGGCGCCCAAGGCGTCGCGGAAAACGGCACCGGCTCCGGCCTCATCGATTCCGGCGGCGCCCACCTCGCGAGCGGCACCGTCAGCTCCACCGCCATCGGCGGCCTCAACCAGGAGCCCGTGATGAGCCCCACCCTCACCGTCGGCACCCGCAAATATCTCACCGAGCTCGATCTCGCGGTCATGCGCGACCTCGGCTTCGAGACCTCCGCCATCCCCGAGCCCGCCTCGGCCGCCGCCCTCGGCGCCCTCGCCGCGCTCGCCCTCGGCGCCACCCGCCGTCGCCGCCGCTCGTAGCCTCGTAGCCGCATGGCGGAACGGCGGAGCCGTTTCTCCCTTTCGCGCCCGCCTCCTCCCTCCGCCAACCCGCCCTCCGCACCGCTTGCCCAAAGGCACGCCGCTTGCATCGTCGGCCGCGTGCCTAGCTTTCGTCGCCTCCTCGCTTCGCTGCTCCTCGTCGGCTTAGCCGCCTGCTCCCGCGCTCCCGACAACAAACCCGCCGCCTCCGCGACCGGCGCCAACGGCCTTCCCGACCTCGGCGGCCGTCGCGTCGTCATCGCCCTCGAGAACGGCTACGTCCCCTTCAGCTACATCCGCACCGACACCCGCGAGGCCGTCGGCTGGGACTACGACGCCCTCCGCGAACTAGGCCGCCGGCTCCATTTTACCCCCGAGTTTCGCGAAATCGCCTGGGACTCCCTCATCCAGGGAGTCGCGACAGGCCAATTTGACCTCGCCGGGGACGGCATCACCATCACGTCCGAGCGGGCCCAGATCGTCGACTACTCCGCCCCCTACCTCACCATCCGCCAACGCCTCCTCGTCCGCGGCGACGAGTCGCGCTTCGACTCGATGAAATCCTTCGCCGCCCTTCCCTCCACCCGCATCGGCGCCCAGAAGGGCAACACGAACTACGGCGTCTCGGAGAAGCTCGTCGGCCCCGACCGCGTCGTCGCCTACGACGGCTTCGGCGAACTCATCCAGGCTCTCCTGACACGCGACGTCGACGCCGTCATCGTCGACGACATCACCGGCTACGGTTTCGTGCGCCTGCATCCCGCCAAACTCCGCCTCACCGCCGATTCACTCGAGGAACAGCAGCTCGGCCTCATCTTCCCCAAAGGCTCCAAGCTCCGAGAACCGGTCGACGCCGCCCTCGCCGCCATGAAGGCCGACGGCACGCTCGAAAAGCTCAACGCCCGGTGGTTCTCCGAAACCGTCGCGCCCCCCGCCGCCCCGCAATGATCGGCCCCGACGGCGCCCTCGTCCGAGAAAACCGCTCGCCCCTCGCCCGCGCGCCGTGGTGGCTGCTCGTCCTCCTCCTCGGGCTCGTCCTCCTCGTCTGGCGCATCGCGACCGACACCGTCTACCTCGACATTTTTCGCAATCTCCTCCGCGGCCTCGGCGTCACCGTCGCGGTCACGCTCATCGCCGCGCCCCTTTCCCTTGGCTTCGGCCTCTTTGCCGCCCTCGGTCTCGTTTCCGAAAATCCGGCCCGCCGCCAACTCTCCCTTCTCTACGTCCAGGTCGTGCGCGGCGTCCCCGTGCTCGTCCAGATCTTCGCCGTCACCTTCGTCCTCGTCCCGCTCGCCCTCGCCGCCATCCAGGCGCTCGGCGTCTTTCCCGATCTGCGCCCCGCCGACATCCCGATGATGGCGCGCGTGCTCCTCGCCCTCGTCATCGCCTGCGGCGCGTTCACCGCCGAGACGCTCCGCGGCGGCTTCACCTCCCTCCCCCGCGGCCAGGCCGAGGCCGCCCGCGCCCTCGGCCTCTCGCGCCGGCAAACGCTCCGTCACGTCCTGCTTCCCCAGACTTTCCGCCGCGTTCTCCCCTCCCTCGGCAACGATCTTATCTGCCTCCTCAAGGACTCGTCGCTCGTCTCCGTCCTCGGCGTGCGCGACATCACCCAGGAAGCGCGCCTCTTCACCAGCGCCACCTTTCGCTACACCGAGACCTACACGCTGGTCGCCTTCTTCTACCTCGCGCTCGCCCTCCTCATCGCCCTCCTCGTGCGCGGCCTCGAGCGCCGATTCCGCCGCCATGCCGCCTGAAGCCTCCGACGTCGCACCCGTCCTCGAAGCCCGCGGACTCGTCAAACGCTTCGGCCCGCTCGCCGCGCTCGACGGCGTGTCGCTCGCCGTCCGCGCAGCCACCGTCACCGCCATCCTCGGCCCCAGCGGCTCGGGTAAATCGACCCTCTTGCGCTGCCTCAATTTCCTCGTCGTTCCCGACGCGGGCGAAATCCGCCTTGAGGGCCGCCTTGCCGAATGCCGTCGCGACGCCGCGCTCGACGCCCATCGCGCCCGCGTCGGCATGGTGTTTCAACAGTTCAACCTCTTCCCTCACCTCCGCGTCTGGGAAAATGTCGCCCTCGCCCCGCGCGTCGCGCGCCGCCTCCCCACCTCGGCGGCCCGCGCCCTCGCCGAGCGCCACCTCGCCCGCGTCGGCCTCGCCGACAAACTCGACGCCCACCCCGGCGAGCTCTCCGGCGGCCAGCAGCAACGCGCCGCCATCGCCCGCGCCCTCGCGATGGAGCCGGCCGTCCTGCTTTTCGACGAGCCCACCAGCGCGCTCGACCCCGAGCTCACCGGCGAGGTCCTCGCCGTCATGCGCCAGCTCGCCGCCGAACGCGTCACCATGGTCGTCGTCACCCACGACGTCGCCTTCGCCCGCGCCGCCGCTCACGAGGTCGTGTTCATGGACGCCGGGAAAATCGTCGAGCAAGGCCCGCCCGCGCAGGTCATCGACGCCCCGCGCACCGACCGCGCCCGCCGCTTCTTCGGTCTGCAAAGGTAGGGCGCGACCACCGCGTGGTGCCTGCAACGTATCGTTTCCGAATCCGAGGTGGACGGGCGCGTCCCGCGCCCGAGGTTCGAGCGCCAAGTCAATGGGCGCCGGGACGCGCCCATCCACCTACCCGCGCCCCGCGCGCAACGCCGCCACCAGCTCCGCCGTTCCCGCTTTCATGCTCACGCGCGGCGCGTAGCCGAGATCCCTCCGCGCCGCCTCGATGGAGAACCAGTGGTCCTTCGCCAGCTCCGCCGCCACGAAGCGCGTCATCGGCGGCTCGCCCTTTAGCGGCAACACCCGCCAAAGCGCCTCGCACACCGCGCCCACGCTCCGCGCCGCTCCGAGCGACACGCATTTCGTCACCGGCGGTTCGCCCAGCGCGCGCAGCAGATCGTTCACCCAGTCCCAAAGGTTCACCGGTTCGCCGTTCGTGATGAAGTAGGCCTTGCCCGCCGCCGGCCCCGGCGCCTCGTCCGGTGCGCCGAGCGCGCGCTCCGCCAGCAACTGCGCGTCCGTCGCGTTCTCTACGTGCACCATGTCCACGAGGTTTCTACCGGCGCCCACGATGCGCAGCTTTCCCGCGCGCGCCCGGGCAAGTATCCGCGGCACGAGGTGAGGGTCGCCCACGCCCCAAATCAGGTGAGGACGCAAGGCGCACACACGAAACCCCGGCCCGCTCGCCGCCAACGCCTCGCCCTCGGCGATCGCCT
>CBIHRE010000343.1:0-5816 GCA_966212385.1 uncultured Akkermansia sp.
ACGAATGTCCTCGGCGCGCTGCTGGTGCTGTCGCCGCGCGTCTGGTTTCCGGCGGCGGGGGGCTTCGGATTAAGCGCGCTTGAGGACCAGCAGCTCGGCGGGCTCATCATGTGGGTGCCCGGCGGGCTGGTCTATGCCGCCGTCGCGCTCGCGCTCCTGGTCGGATGGCTGCGCGGCGCCGGACGCGTTTCGGTTTTACCCGCGCTCGTCCGCGCATCGTCGGTCCTCCTCCTGCTCATGTTCGGCGCGTGTTCTCCGTCGTCGCCGCCCGGCGTCGTTTCCGGCGGGGATCCGGCGAGAGGCAAGGCCAAGGCGGCGAGCCTCGGTTGCGGCGCATGCCACACGATCCCGGGCCTGCCCGGAGCCACGACCAGCGTCGGCCCTCCGCTCGACGCCCTGTCCACGCGTCGTTATCTGGGCGGGGTCCTTCCCAACGAACCCGAAAACCTGGTGCGATTCATCCTCGACCCGAAGAAATACCATCCCGGTGGCGCGATGCCCAAGGTCGTCGAGCACGAGCAGGACGCCCGCGACATCGCCGCCTATCTGTATACGCTACGGTAGTGTGGCGCGCGTGAAATAGTGCGGCATTCCCAAACCCACGGGCGGGACGCCCGTGCCACGTGGCATGGGCGTCCCGCCCATGTCGGGGAATGTGTCGTTGATTGGTGCGCACCATGCTAGGGGCGGAACCGATGGCGCCCATTGAGGCGCGTTTCAATCCGCGCCCACCACCGGGCCGACCGCCACGCCCCAAGGGCGCTCCCCGGCCGGGATGCGCGCCACTTCGCGACGCGTTTTAAGATCGATGACCGAGACGTCGTCCGAAGGCCCGTTCGCCGTGAACGCATAGGCGCCATCCGGGCTCAACGCGATACCCCAGGGCCGCGCCCCGGCCTTTATCGTCGCCACCACCTTGCGCTCCCTCGCGTCCAACACCGCCACGCCGCCGCCGCGGCCCGTGGTCACATACACTTCGTTCCCATCCGGAGCCACCGCCACCCCCATCGGCGCGGCCGGCGTCGGCACCGCCACCGTCTCGAGAACACGATCCCGCTCCGCGTCCAGGATCGCGATCTCCGCCTTCGCCTCGAGCGGCACGTAGGCCAGCCTGCCATCGGGGGAAAATGCCACCGCCCTCGGACGTCCGCCCGGTTCCAGTCTCGCGATCCGCTCTCCGGTGCCGGGGTGCAGGACAAACAGTTCGCCCTTCTCCTCGCAGGTCACATAGACCGCCTCGCGCGTCGGATGCCGGGCTACGCCCTCGGGCTCCTCGCCCACGTCCGCCTTGGCGATCAGGCGACCCGATTCCAGGTTCCAGATCGACGCCTCGGCGACATCTTCGTTGGCCACGATCACGCTTCCGCCGCCGCGTCCGATCGCGAATTCCTCCGGATCGGATCCCACCGATAGGCGCCGCGCCACCTGGCCCGCCACGAGATCGATCACCGCGATGCCGTCGGCCGCCTTGTCGGCGCCCGAGCCTTTCGCCCGGTCCGGATCCGCCCCGGGCCCCATGCGCGGCGAGCCGCTGGTCGCCACATACAAGGTGCGACCATCGGCCGACACCTCGATGCCGCGCGGACGTTTCCCGGCCGCGATCTTGCGCACGACCTTCCGCGAGGCCCCGTCGATCACCGTCACGTCGCCCGACTGCTCGTTGCTCACGTAAACGAGATAACTCCGCCCCGAGAGGGCCTCCACAGGCCCCGCCGCCGAAGCACCCGCGAGGGCAGCCGGGCCGACGAGCGGGCCCAGCGCGAGCAGTCCCCGCAGAAACCAAGTCTCCGTCCGCATGCCCGTCCCGCTCCCGCCGTCAACGCGCCGCCGGGGCCTGGAGCAGCGTCATGCGAGCGACGTCGGGTATTCGGTCGGAAAGCCACCGCGCCATCGCCTCCTCCTCGCGCAGGATCTCCTCGCAGATCTTCACGATTTCCGGCCGCCCCGCCTCGTCGGCCGCCGCGATCAAGGAGCGGTAGCAGGCGATCTCGAAGTGCTCCATCGCGTAGTCGGAGAGGAAATTCTTCATGACCTCGTCGCCGAAGACGCCCGTCGCGACGCCCTGCACCTTGCCCATCACGGTGCCCATGACGCCCTTCACCGTCGACGGTTTCTCTCCGAGATAGCCCAGGCACTGCTCGATCTTCTCCGCGTGCCGCCGCGTTTCGTAGAGATGTTGCATGTCCTTTTCGCGCACGTCCGGCAGGTCCTTGGCGTCGTCGGCATGGTTTTCCAGGACTTTGGCGAGGCTGTGCTCCATCGAGTAGGCGTCGTTGAGCCAGGCGATGAGTTGTTGGTCGGCAGGTGAATCGTAGGCCATGGGAAATAGAGGGTTTCCTGAAATTAACATGCGCGTCGGGCGCGCCCAATCGGGCCGCTCGCCCCGCCGACGGTGGGGCGTCATCCCCTGAAGAAGCCCGCGCGCTCGTCGCGCCCCGCACCCGGGACGCCGCGCAAATGTCCGTTGGCTCTTTCCCTTGAAGCGCCCAATAAAGCCGCGGTGCCCGATTCGTCCTCCACACACCTCGCACGTCACTACGTGGGCCGCCTCGCGCCCTCGCCCACCGGGCGCCTGCACCTCGGACACGCCCGCACCTTCGCCCTCGCCGCATCCCGCGCGCGATCCGCCGGCGGCCGGCTTCTCATGCGTATCGACGACCTTGATACCGCCCGCTGCCGCCCGGAATTCACCTCGGCCGCGCTCGAGGATCTCGCCTGGCTCGGCTTTCGGTGGGAGGAGCCCGTTCTCTTTCAATCCGCCCGCCTCGACCGCTACCGCGCCGCCCTCGCTCGCCTCCACGCCGCCGGCCTGATTTTTCCCTGTTATCGCTCGCGAAAGGACCTCGCCGAGGCACTGTCGGCGCCGCACGAAACCGCACCCCCACCCTCGCCCTCGCCCGCCGCGCCGTCCCCTGTCGCGCTGTCGCTCAGTCCCTCTGGTCTTCCTGCTCCCGGCTCCCCGCTCCCTGCTCCTAGCTCCTTCGACGAGCCGCTCTACCCCGCCGCCTGGCGCCCGCCGGCCGACGCGCCACTCCCACCCTTGGATGCCGCCGGCCTCGCGACCAACTGGCGCTTCCGCGTGCCCGACGGACGCGAGATCGCCTTCACCGACGGCCACTACGGCCCGCAACAGGCCGCCTGCGGCCGCGACTTCGGCGACTTCCTCGTCTGGCGAAAAGACGGCTACCCCAGCTACCAACTCGCCTGCGCGGTCGACGACGCCGAGCTCGGCATTACCGAGGTCGTGCGCGGCGCCGACCTCATCCGCTCCACGTTCCGGCAGATTCTTCTCCTCGAGGCCCTCGGCGCGCCGATCCCCGCCTACTATCACGCGCCTCTCGTCACCGACGAGCACGGCGTCCGCCTCGCCAAGCGCCACGACGCCCTCTCCCTCGCCACCCTGCGCGCCGCCGGCCGTTCGCCTGTGGAAGTGTTATCCGGCTGATCTTCGCTCCGATGCGGCGCCTGCCCTCACGATTCCTTCGCCGCCGCACGTTCGTGGTCTTCGCCGCGGTCTTTGCGTCGATGCTGCTCTATTCGTTTACCCGGACGAAAATTTACGAGGGGCGTGCGGCGCTGGAGATCCTTCACCACCGAGCTTACGGGGCCATTTCGCAAGGGCTCCTGAACTTTCACCCCGCCGGCTCAAGTGACCTTACCCGCTTCGGCGCGATCTTGTCGGAGGAGCGGATCATGGAACGCGTCGCCGCCAAGTTGAGCGCCGACGATCTACGCCGGCTCCTTCGCCCTTTCCTCGCCGGGCCTCAGGGACCGGACCCGCTTCTGGCGCGCCAGATTTTGCGGCGGCATTTCCGTGTGGATTTGCTGCGCCTTAGTCAACTCGTCGTGCTGGTTTATCGGCACCCTGACCGGGAGGTGGCCGCACGCGTCGCCAACCTGTTTCTAGATGAGTTGGTGGAGATCCAAAACGAGCGGGAGGCGCCGCAGCTCAAACAAGTGGAGGACGAACTTGCCCGACGCATCGAGGAGCGGCGCGCGATACTCGAAAACGCGCCGGGCGGCGTCCCTGCGGAATCACCCTCCGCTTCATCGGATATGGCACACGCGCCCCGAAAGCCGGACTCCGGCGACGAGCTCGCCAACCTCGAAACCGCCCTGCGTCGCGTTCGCGAAGGCTACGCCGGGATCGCGGCGGTCGAGCGAGCCCGCCCTCGTCTCGCGTCCGATTACACCGAGCCGAATCACCTCCTCGACATCTCCATCGGCCTCCTCGCCGGCCTGATCGCCGCCACCGCGATCACGCTCTTCCACCGCCCCCGCCCACGACCCTAGGCCGCCCCCAAACCCCGCGGCTATTAGCCGCCCATCGAAACTCCGCCACCGCAGCGCTCAACGCCGCGGTTCAAGCATCCAAGAAGCAGCCCTTGGCCTGCTTCATCAGTGGCTAATCCCGGCTCGGTTTTGCGCCCGTCTTCCCCTCCGTGCCCTCCGTGTCCGAGCTCCGTGACCTCCGTGGCTAAAAGGCTTTCGTCCCGTCTCCGGTTTCCGCCTCTCCCGCCCATCCTCACTCGATCCGCAGCATCGTCGACTTCTGCACACGCAGCGAGCGGTCGTAGTCCACCTGCACCGACAAGGTCTTGCCGTCGAAGTAACCCAAAGGCGACTTCCCGCCCTTCTCCAAGAGCAGGAGCAGCTCCGTCGCCTCCGCCTGCTCGGGCTCGACCGGACGCGGCGGCTTGCCGCTCGGCTTCGTGCCCTGCACGAAGGTGAACACATCCACCGTGGTCCCCGCCCGGCTGGTCGTGGTCGAGGCCGGCGCGCCGAGTTCGTCGATCACCACCTCGCGGGCCACTCCGGGCTGAAGCACCGACATATCCTTCCGCGTCGCCCGGCTCGCCTTCGTGGCGCAGCCGACGAGCGCGAACGACAAGGCCAGTGCGGCTGCGGCGAATCCAAGACCACGGGGCGAGAAAAGCGGGCGAAACATCATCCCTCCTTAGTTCACCGAGGGTCCGCCAGAGTTCCGTCGTCCGCGCGCACCCCGCCTGCCTGCCCGAGCCCTCCCGCGCCGCTGCGCTCGTCGTTCTCGCCTCCCTCGGTCTCGGCGGCCCGCGTCGCCGGCGTCGCCGAGTTTGCCCGCCACCTGATTCCCCCGCCCTCCGCCCCAAAGCCGGATCAGCCCGACCCGAGCTTGGTCCTGCCTGGCCCGCCCCCGCGTCCTCCCCGCTTGTTGCGGTTCAAAGTCCGAACGAGCGCGCTCCGCCCTGCGCTTTGCCACCGATCAGACGAGGCCCGGCATGGTCACAGACGCCATAAATCCACTCCGCCCTCCGATAAACCCGCTCCCTGCTCGCGCCAATCCACGGTCAGGCGGCGTCTCCGCCGGGTCAGGACGCGCCCTGACCGCTCCCTGACGCCTCTCCCGCCGCGTCAACTGCCCCTATTCCTTGTGCGAGCCGGTCTAAAACCGGTGCGAGCGCGAATTTTTTCGCTCCCACCTCGCGTCCGGAGCGTGCGTGCCACTTACGGAGCCCGTGCCGGTCGGCGCCGACCTGAGCCAGGATCATGCAGTCGGGCGGCGGAGCGGCGGGGTGAAATCGGGAGCAGATTTCGGTGCGGATCGAACGAAGGAATACTCGGAGAGTATTTCGAGCGAGAGCCCCACCGAAAGGTGCCCCGAGATCGCCTCGACACGACCCGAACGACTGCATGATCCCGGCTGAGATCAAAGCCGCTCCGGCGTCCGCCACCCCGCCCCCTCCGAGCTTCTGATACCAGCGGCTTGGTGGATTTAGCCTTTGGGTTCCGGGGTGGGCGGGCGCGGCCCCCCGCCCCCCGCCTGGCTTAAGGCCCCA
>CBIHRE010000344.1:0-5786 GCA_966212385.1 uncultured Akkermansia sp.
GTTGACGGGAGTGCCCGGCGGCAATCGCGGTGTCAATAGGGTTTCAAGGGGCGCAGGCCTCCGGCTCGCGGGGGAGACCGCCGACCCATTCGCGAGGCGAGACTTAGATCAAGCGCAGCTGGGCCTCGTGCGCGCCATCCGGGCCGGTGCCGATCCGCGCTTGATGGCTGAAGTAGTGGTCGCTCAAGGCCGGGTGCATGCCGTAGAGGCGGTCCAGAAGCTCGGCGAGTTGTTTGTCCAACGGGGGAAGCTCGTCGGAGCCACGGGCGAAGTGGTCGCCGGGCCGGAGTTGCCCGAGAAAGTCGAGGAGGGCCTGCGCCATGGTTTCGGGCGAGTTTGGAGCGATCGCCGCACCGTTTTCCCGCCGGATAGCGGAAAGATTCTCCTTCAGCGCACGCGCCAGATGGAAGAGGCCGTGCGGCGCCTCGGGTTGGCGGAGGAAAAACTCGGCGACGTGACGGGGGTGGCTGCGAGACTGGTAAAGACGGCGATAGGCGTCTTGGGAGCCGAGCATGCGGAGGAGGGCGGAGAGCTCGGGGTTGTCGCGCGAGGCGAACGCGAGCCGGTCGCCCGTGCGCGCGTGGGCGCCGATGACGTGGCGCAGGGTGCTGCAGGTCATGATCGCGCGCTCGAGGTATCCGCCTAGCCGCAGGAAGTGCCACGAGGCGTCGTGTAGCATCGAGTGGTCCGCGGTGGCTTGGAAGGCGGGTATCTGCTCGAGCACGATCTGGCCCGCCTCCGCAGCAAGGGCTTGGCGCGCGGTTTCGCCGGCGGCGCCCGCGGCGGGCACGTGCTTGTGCTTGAGCGCGTCGATACGGTCGCGCAGGCGGGCGAGCACGCGCCAGGCCTCGGGGGACAGGGTGTCGCGCAACTGGCTCGCGTTGTAGAGCACCGAGCCGACCACCGAGGCGACCGAGCCGGGGGCATGCGGATCGAGGGTCAGGCGCCAGGCGAAATCTTTGCCCATCGTCTGATGGGGACGGGTGCGGGCGTTGATGCGCTGATTGCCGGCGTGGCCGGTGGCTTCGAGGATGCCCCGCCATACGGGGAGCCAGTGTTTGCGGTCGCGGGCCGGGATTTCCTCGAGGGCGACGTCGTCGAGGATGGCGAGCATGCGCGCGGTGGTTTCCGCTCTTTCGAGGTAGCGGCCCAGCCAGAAGAGGTTTTCGGCGGCTCGAGAGCCCAGGCGGGGCGGCGTGGGCGCCTCGATGGCGTCCGGGCTTTGCTCCAGATCGGCCACGCCTCCGGAGTTGTGAAGCCCGCGAAGAACGAGGACATCGGTGCTCTCGCCGACGGAGCCGACGGGGGGCGTCGCGGAGCCGATGCGAACGAGCCCGCCTGGAAACACGTCTTGTCGTTTACCGTCGGCGAGGACGAAGGCGCTGAGGCAGAAGGGGCGCGATTCGCGGCCGGGACGTTTGCCTTCGAGGGTGAGGGCCTCGGGCTCGATGCGGGCGACGAAGCCGTGGGGATTTTGCCGCACGACTTTGTCGAGGCCTTGGCGGGTGAGGAGGGGCCGGTGGTATGCGGGCCGCGCGACCGTGTAGTTGTCGGGAGATTCGTGCGCGGGACGGATGGTGAAACGGTCGTGTTGATCCAGGATCTGCTCCAAGCGGTCGGCCTCGCCGCAGGCGTAGTTCTCGGGCGCGGGGAGCAGCAGTTTTTCGCCGAGGTAAAAACGGGCTAGTCGGGGCAGGTAGGCTTCGATGACAAGGCTCTCGGCGAGGCCGGTGCCGATGGCGTTGGCGACGGCGACTCGCCCGGCACGAATGGATTGAAGCAGGCCGGGTATGCCGGCGGTCTCGCGGTCGGTGGAGAACACCACCGGGTCGATGTGGGTGTCGTTCAGTCGTCGGTAGATGACGTCGACGCGTTCGAGGCCGGAGACCGTTTTGAAGTAGACGGTGTTGTCGAGGACGAGCAGGTCGTCGCCGCGGGCGAGCGGAAGGCCCATCTTTCGTGCGAGGAAGCTGTGCTCCGAATAGAACGCGTCGCCGGGGCCGGCGGTGAGGACGACGATCGAGGGCGATGCGCGGTCCTGCGGCGCGAGGTTTCGGAGCGCGGCAAGGAGCTGGAGCGGGAAATTGATGACGCTGTGGTAGTCGGGCAGGGCGCGATAGAACTCCGCGGCCTCCTGTGTCATGAGACGGCGGTTTTGCACCGCGTAGCTCAGGCCGATGGGCGTGTTGGCGCGGGTTTGCACGCAACGCCAGCCGTCTGACGTGCGGACCAGGTCGAACCGAAGCAGCGTGGCCGGGCTCGCGCGCTGCGGGTCGAGACCGAGGCAGGGACGGCGGTAGAACGGGTCGGAAAGGACGGCTTCGGGCGGGAGGATGCCCGCGCGCAAGGCTTGTTGCCTGTGGTAGAGATCGACGAGGAGGGCGTTGACGAGCCGGGCGCGTTGGCGGAGCCCGGCTTCGAGGGGAGCCCACTCGGCGGCGGTGAGGACGAGCGGGTTCGGCTCGAGTTGCCAGAAGTGGTGTGCGCTGCGCCCGGAGGCGTCGTCGGGATGCGAGAGGTCGGTGACCGACGCGTCGCGGATGGACAGGCGGAGACGTGGGCGGAAGGTGCGCCGTTGCGCGGGGTGGAGCTTCGGAAGCGGCGGGTGCGCGTGGGCCGGCGGCGTGGACATCGAGAATGCGGCCGCGAAGATGGATGCTCGCCGAGATGCGGCGCAAGCGCGGGGGCGCGCGAGGGCAGACGGATGATGCGTTTTGGAGATTGCGGCGATGGCGGAAACCGCGATGGGTGCCGCCTCATGCTGCCTCTGTGGGATACGCAACCGCACCGCCGCGCGCCGGTCATGACCGCGCTGCTGATCGTCGCCTGCCTGGGCGTGTTTGGTTACGAGGTCGCCTTGATGCTTGGCGACGAGGGGCGCTTTGCGGCTTGGATGACCACGCACGCGCTTGTGCCCGCGCGCCTGGTTTCAGGCTGGGCCGATCCGGTGCAGTGGCAAACCGTGGCGACCTCGATGTTTCTCCATGGCGGCGTGGCGCACGTGCTGGGCAACTGCTGGTTCCTGTGGGTCTTTGGCAACAACGTGGAGGATCGATTGGGGCACGTGGGCTTCGTGTTGTTTTATCTCGCGACCGGAGCGGCGGCGGCGGCGGCTCAGGTATTGGCCTCGCCCGGGTCGTCGGTGCCGATGGTGGGGGCGAGCGGAGCTATTTCCGGGATTTTGGGGGCGTATTTTATCTTTTTCCCGCGCGCCTGGGTGATTTCGCTCGTTCCGTGGATCGTGCCCGTCCTGCCGATACCGGCGGTGATTTTTTTGCCGCTATGGTTCTTCGTGCAGGCTTACGCGGGCGTGGGTTCCTTGCTCGCCGGGACGGCCGGGGCGGGCGGCGTGGCGTGGTGGGCGCATGCGGGCGGTTTTGTGGCGGGAGCGGCGCTGGCGATGATGCTGCCGGGTGAACGACGCCGTTGAGCGTGCGGGGCGGGGCCGAGGGCTCCGTGGTTGCAACGGGAGGTGAAACACGAAACCGTGCGGGGAAAGTCATGCTGAAGAAAATCATTTCGAAGCTGCGCGCCGTGATCGCGCCTTCGTCTCCGAAGAAGAAAGAAACCGAATCCGCTCCCAAGGGCCGCGGCCACGCCGCCAAGGGGCCTGGCGAGGGCCAACGCCCGTCTCGCGCGGCGGGCGAGTCTCCCGGGCATAGCCGCGGCCGCGAGCAGGGTGCTCGCGATGGCGGGCGGCGAGAGGGACGCGGAGGCGGCGGCGAAGGCAGGCAGGGCGGAGGCGGTCGTGGGCGCGATCAGCGCGGCGGTGAGCGCCGCGAGGAGCGCCGCGGCGGGAGCGGCGGACGCCACGAGCGTCCGGAGAAGCACGAAAAGCCGCGCACGGATCACAGTTACGAACATCCGCGCAAGGAGCCGATCAAGCCGGTGACGCCGGTCGCGATCCCGCCCCAAGACACGAATTTCACCAAGCTCGGGCTTAACGACGCGATCGCCTTCGCGGTGGCGGAGATGGGCTACAACGACCCGACACCGATCCAAGCGCAAGCGGTGCCGGTGGTGCTGTCGGGCAAGGATGTGATCGGCTCGGCCCAGACGGGCACCGGCAAGACGGCCGCCTTCGCGCTGCCGATCATCCATCGCCTCGGAGCGCATGCGAAGAAGACCCGCTGTCTTGTCCTCGAGCCGACTCGCGAGCTCGCGTTACAGGTCGAGGAGGCGATCCAGAAATACGCCAAATACACGGATATCACCGTGACAGTCGTGTACGGAGGCGTTGGATACGGAAAGCAGCGCGAGGATCTCGCGCGAGGCGTGGACGTCATCGCGGCCACGCCGGGCCGCCTGCTCGACCATCTCGAGCAGGGCACGGCAAGTTTGGACGGCGTGGAGATCCTCGTGCTCGACGAGGTCGACCGCATGCTGGACATGGGCTTTTTGCCCGATGTGCAGCGCATCATCGCGAAGTGCCCGAAGGCGAGGCAGACGCTGTTTTTCAGCGCGACGATGCCGCCGGAGCTGGCGCAGCTCGCGAGCTGGGCTTTGCGCGACCCGCAGGAGATCAAGATCGGCCGCACGCGCTCGGCGGCGGAGACGGTGGCGCACGCGTTTTATCCCGTCGTCGGCACGCAGAAGTTCGACCTGCTGCTCGAGTTGCTCAAGCGCACGGATTTCAAGAGCGTGATCATTTTCACCCGCACGAAGATGGGCGCGGACCGTATCGCGCACCGTCTCCAGCGCGAATCGCACACGGTGGGCGTGATCCACTCGGACCGGAGCCAGCGCGAGCGCGTGGAGGCCCTGCAGGGATTCAAGGACGGAACTTTCGAGGTCTTGGTGGCGACCGACATCGCGGCGCGCGGTTTGGACATCGCGGGCGTTTCGCACGTGGTGAACTACGACGTGCCGGAAAACCCCGAAGACTACGTGCATCGCATCGGGCGGACGGGGCGGGCGCAGACCACGGGCGACGCCTATACTCTGGTGACCGAGGAAGACGTGCGTGACGCGCGCTCGATCGAGCGTTTCATAGGCGCGAGCATCGAGCGCAAGAAACTCGAAGGTTTTCCCTACATCTATTCGGCGCTCTTCGACGAGGCTGCTTTGGCACAGGCGGAGGCCGCGGCTCCCAAGCCGGCGGGCCGGCTCATGCGCGGCACGCGAGGCGGCCGCCGTTGAGGCAGTGATCGGGAGGCACGCGCGCCGCGTTCAGCGTTTGGCGGCCGCGCGGGTGAGACGATCGCGGATTGCCGGCGCCAAGCCTTCGGCGCCGGAGGGAATCTCCGCGTGAATGCGCCGCCATGATCCGGTGTCGAGTTGGCGAAGGCGCGAGAAGAGGTTGCGGGCAATTTCTTCGAGGCGACCGCTTTCGCTAAACCAAAATAGCCGCGCGTCTTCGCAACGGGTCGCGGGGCGCCGCAAAAGCAGAACGGCGTCGGTGGCAGGTATCCGGCGCAATGTTTCTCCCGCGATGCGCTCCTGCAGGGTGATTGGTGTGCGGGGGCTGTAGTGGCGCGCCAGCATTCCTGGCGCGGGCGCCGCGACATTCTGCTGCAAGCGGGCAGGGCGAGGCCGCGCGATTTTGCGTCCTGCCGCGGCTTCGATCATTTCCAGCGCGAGACCACCGGGCCGGAGCAGGCGGGGCTGTTTGGGATCGGCCAAATCGATAATCGTGGATTCGACACCGACTTGGCATTCGCCGCCATCCAGCACGTGGCGAAGCGGGGTGCCAGAAAGGCCGTCGCGCACGTGTTGTGCCGTGGTGGGGCTCACGTATCCGAAGGGATTGGCGCTGGGGGCGGCAAGCGGGCGGCCAGCGAGCTTGA
>CBIHRE010000345.1:0-5785 GCA_966212385.1 uncultured Akkermansia sp.
CCATGGCCAACGAGGAGCTTGGACTGCTGGCGCCGGAGAAGGCCGGGCTGATCCGTCGCGTGGCGCGCGAGGTGGCGGAGGGGCGGCTCGACGAGCACTTCCCGGTGGACGTGTTTCAAACCGGTTCGGGCACCTCGACCAATATGAATGCGAACGAGGTCATCGCGAACCGCGCGAGCCAGCTCGCCGGCGAGCCGATCGGTTCGAAGCGACCTGTGCATCCGAACGACGACGTGAATCTCGGGCAGTCCTCCAACGATATCATTCCGACGGCGCTGCACGTCAGCGTGGCGCTGGCGCTCGCGCGGGATCTGCGGCCGGCGCTGGAGCATCTGCACGAGGCGCTGGCGCTGAAGGCGCGGGAATTCGAGCCGATCATCAAGATCGGGCGCACGCATCTGATGGACGCCACGCCGCTCACGCTTGGGCAGGAATTTTCCGGCTATGAGGCGCAGGTGGAAAAGGCGTTGGAACGGACGGACCGCGCGGTGTTCGCGCTGCGCGAACTGGCGGTCGGCGGGACCGCGGTGGGCACGGGGATAAACTGCGATCCACGTTTCGGCGCCATGGTGGCGCGGATCTTGGCAAAGGAAACCGGGCTGGCCTTCGTGGAGGCGCGCAATCACTTCGAGGCGCAGGCGGCCCGGGACGACGCGGTGGAGGTCGCCGGACATCTTTCGGCGATCGCGGCGAGTTTGGCGAAGATCGCGAACGACATCCGCCTGCTGGGTTCGGGGCCTCGGGCGGGGCTGGGCGAGTTGCGACTACCGGCGACGCAGCCCGGCTCCTCGATCATGCCGGGGAAGGTGAACCCGGTGATGAGCGAGATGCTGGCGCAGGTGTGCATCTACGTTCAGGGCCATGCGTCGATGGTGACGGCCTGCGGGAACGCCGGGCACTTCGAACTGAACGTGACCTTGCCGCTCATCGCGCACGCGCTACACGAGAGCGTTCGCGTGTTGGCGGCGGGCGCGCGGCGTTTTGCCGACGGGTGCGTGGCGGGTGTCGAGGCCGACGCGGCGAGGTGCCGGGAGCTGGTGGACCGCTCGCTGATGTTGGTCACGGCCTTGAATCCGCATATCGGATACGATGCGGCCGCCGCAGTGGCGAAAGAGGCTTACGCGGCAGGCAGGACCTTGCGCGAAGTCGTGCTCGCGCGGGGTTTGATGACGCCGGAGGCGCTGGACGCGGCCTTGGATCCGGAGGCGATGACCCGGCCGGGCGGACGAGGCGGCGAAGGCGGCTGAGGCGGGTTGCTTTGCTTCGACCTAGGCGGGAAGCGGTGTGCCGCCCGGGCTCAAATTTTGCCTGCGGCGCGGCGGATTTCCCGTGTCACTCCGGGGGAAAGCGCGAGGAAAGCGGCGATGGTCGTGTAGAGAATGGTCGTGACACAGAGCCAGCTCAGGATGGGGCGGGGCATGCTGGCGAAGCCGCCCTTCAGCATCAGCACCGACAGGGCGACCAAGGTCGCGAGCCCGGCCAGTCCCGTTATCGTGGCGGCGAGCCAGCGCGCGGTGTTTTTGGCGCCGGCGAGAAATGCCGCGATGACCACGGTAAGGAAGAGCCGCCATCCGCGGAGCAGGACGGATTCGGTGCTCTCAAGTTGCGCAAAAACAACGAAGTCCGCCACCGCGGCTGCGACGAGGAGAGCGGCCACGATGGTGAGACGTCGGCGTTTCTTCATGTGCCGGTCCTAGGGGATTTACCGAGGATTTAAAGAAGCTTCTGGCCCTGAGCAGAACATCTAACCGAGCGGAAAACGTGGCGCGGACAAACGGCTGGCCCGCCCCTCGGGGATCAAGCGGCGAAGGAGTCCGCCAGGATGCGGGCGAGCACCGAGCGGGCGGGCTCGGGCAGGGGATGTTCTTTCTCAAGCAATTCCGCGCGGGGCTGGAACTCCGGGAGGATTTCGGGACGGGCGCGTCTCATCGCTTTGAGCGTATGGGCGAACACGAGGCGGACGGGGAGATTCTCGGGCTGCGCGAGGCAGAGCCGGAGCTGCCCCTCGAGTATCTCTCGTTCGCCATGGAGCGGCGATTTGTCGGGTTCGATGCCGGCGGTGCGCACGGCGAGAAGTTGTTCCAGCCTCAGCAGGTAGTCGGAGGAGAGGCCGGTGGGGAGGGCGGCCGGATCGCCGGAGGAGGCCTCGGACTCGATTTCGGCGTGGGCGGCTAGGGCTTCGAAAAGCGCGCGGGTGAGCTCGGGGAGGGCCTGGCCGGGATCGGCGGGGGCGCAGGAGACGCTCGCGGTGGCGAGGCAGGCCGCGTCGATGGTGCGCACGAGGCGCAGCTCGACCGTCCAGGGCTCGGCGGTGCAGCGGAGGTGGGAAATGACCAGGTAATCGGCGACGTCGTCGGGCACCACGGCGCGGGCGTGGCGCGAGGCGGTGGCGTCGTCCCAGGGGACGTTGCCCATGATGAAGCCTGGGCGGGGCTTCACGAGCCACGGCACGAGGACTCGGCCGAGGGCGGGCGTGGCGAGTTCGATCCGCTCGGCGAGATAGAGGGGCAGGGCGCGCGAGAGGCGGCCGGCGCCGTCGGCTATGCGGGCCATCTGCTCCTGCTGTCCGGACGGGAGCTGGGGCAGTTCGGCGCTGGCCCCGAGGAAGGCGACGAGCGGGGCGTCGTCGGCTTTGGCGGCAAAGAGCTCGGCGGCGGGGGACTCGGGCGGGAGCCAGACGGGGCCTTCCACGGCGAGCAGGGTGACCTGCATCGGCTCGGGCGGCTGCGGGCGAGGGGCGGCGGCTTGGGGCGCGGCGGTGGCTTCGGACGCGGAGCGAGTGACGGAGGCGGAGACCTTGGGCGGCGCGGGCGGGGCCGAGTCGAGGGCTTGGCGGCTCTTGGCGAGTTCGTTGTCCCAGAATGCGAGCGCTTGCTTCCAATCGGGGCGGCGCGCGGCGTAGAGACGGTCGAGGAAACGACGGGCTGCGTCGAGCTGGCCGAGGTCGTGGTAGGCCTTGAGAATGTTGAGTCCGGCGGGGAGTCCGTGCTGGGCGACGTCGTAGTAAGGGGCCGCGAGGTGAAGGATCTCGGGCAGATGTCCGTGGTTGCCCAGGTCGCCGCTCATTTGCTGGAGCATGTCGGCGGGGACGGGACGGGGCGCGCGGTCGAGCGCCTCTTCGTAAAGCTTAAGCGCGGAGGCGGTGTCGCGCTGCTCGAGATGATGCTGGGCGAGCCAGAGGCGGACGCGCCAGGAGTCGGGCAACTCCGCGGCGCGGCGGAGGGCGTCGAGCGCGGCGGCGGGGCCCTGGGTTTCGCGGTGGTGGGCGGCGAACCAGGCGAGGGCGTGATCTTGATTCGGATCGAGGGCGAGGGCGCGCCAAAGGAGATCGGGCGCCGCGGCGGAATCGCCTTGGGCGGAGCGTGCCTTGGCAAGGTTGGCGAGCGAGAGCGCGGTTTCGCCGTGTTTGGCGATGAAGGCGCGCAGGACGGCCTCGGCTTCGGCGGGTTTTTGGGTCTCGAGAAGGGCGGCGGCGTGGAGGACGTGGCCGCGTTCGGCGTTGGTGTCGGTGGCGGCGAGGTGGGATGCGGCTTCGAGGATATCCGAGGCAAAGCCGTCGCGGAGGGACTGGGCCACGAGGGCGGCGAGCTGGTCGGGCTGGGCGCGGACTTTGGCGAGCTGTTCGGGAAGCACCTTGGCGCGCCACTCTGCCTTGGAAATCTGCACTTCGCGGCCGTAGGCATCGTGGACGCGGATGTTCTCCGGGGACGGGGTGGAGCCGTGGCCATCCTCGGGCGAGGGCGTCGGCGCGGGCGTCGCGGCGGCGGGGGATGGGGCGGGGGACGGTTTCTGGCCGAAGATTTTGCGGAGGAAGTTCACAGGCGGGGAAGAAAGGGGAAAAGGGGGAGGTTAATGGTGTGGCGGCGAGACGGGCGGGCGGAAATGAAAAAGCCCCGCGTCGGTAAAGACGCGGGGCGGCGGAGGAGAGACAAAAAGGCGAGGCGGGCTCGGCCGGGCTCAGGAGCGGCGACGCCGGCGGCGGCCGCCGAGAGCGAAGGCGGCGAGCAGGGCGGAGAGGGCGGCCGCGGCGGCGGGCTCCGGGATCGGGGCGGTGTAATCGAGGTAGATCGTCGTGGCGTCGCCGGAAAGACGCAGGCCCCAGGAGCCGCCGTGGGCGTTTGCGATTCCGGTGGCATCCACCGCGGTGGAGCCGACGGAGAAACCCGTGATGCCGCCGCTCGCGACGAGGATAGCCAGGGAGTAGTCTTGCGCCGGGTTGAAGTTCGCGGCGAGGGAGTCGGTGGCGTCCGGATCGAGGTTCATCGAGGAAAGATAAACCGTGAAGGTATCGCCGAGGGTGCTGGAGAAATCGAAGCCGCCTTCCACTTGGAGCAGGTCCCATCCCACGCCGCTTCCGCCGGAGAAGTCGGCCAGATCGATCCGGAGGAAGGTGTCGCCGGAAAGCGTCACGGGACCGGTGACGAGAGCGCCGACGCCGTCGCCGGGCGCGATGCCGGAGTCGTTCACCGTGACCGTATTTACCGGGCCGGTGCCGGTGAGGACCGAGCCCATGTTCAGGATGATGGGGCTGGATAGAAAGCCGGCGGGGATCGGATCGGTCTCGGGCAATCCATCTTGGTCGTAGTCGCCTCCGTAGACGACCAAGGTCGCGGAATTGACCGTGGTGGACCCGGTGTGACGTTGGACGCCGAAGAAGACGGCTGCGGTGGTGTCGGGATCGGAGCCGTTGATGACGAGCGAGAGGGGACCGGCGGCGCCGACGTGGCTGGCGTCGCTGTCGACGAATATGTCCCCGGCGGCGATGGCGGGATAGCATCCGCAGAGCTCGAAGGTGAGCGTGGCGGCGTCGGGGGAGTTGTTCACGACCCGGCCGCCGTTTGCCAAAAAGTCCACGAGCGTGGCGTCGTGGCCGTTGAGGACGAGGGCGCCGTCGCCGGAAAGATACACGCCGGATTCGCTCAAGGCGTTGTCGGTCGCGAGAGTGACGATGGCTTGGTCTCCGATATCGAGGAGGCTGTTGTGGACGCCGCCTGCGGCGGTGATCGAGACGGAGGAGTCGTCCCACAGGGTGACGTAGGAGGAGTCGATCGCGCCGGCGGCCGAAATGGTGGCGTGGGAGGTGCCGAAAAGATCGAGGGAGACCTCGGTGTCCAAGGATGGGTCGCTCTCGTTGCGCACGCTGAGAATCATGCCCGTCTGGTTCAAATCGGTGGAGACGTTGTCGTGGAGTTCGATGGCGCCGGCGGTGACGACGCCGGCGGCGGGCAGGGTGACCGCACGGTCTCCACCAAAGGCGAAGATGCCGCCGGTCACGGCACCGAGGCCGGTGGCGGTGAAGGTGGCCTCCTCGTCGAAATAGAAATCGCCGTCGGCGATCGAGCCCCCTTCGTCGACGATCAGCGAAGACTGTCCGGTAAAGGTGAAATAGCCGTTGGCGACGACGCCGCTGGGCAGGACACGGAGGGTGGCGCCGTCGTCGAAGGTGCTTTCGCCGGGGTTGTTCTCGAGCACGCCCGCGACCTCGACGGTGCCGGTGACGACGGCGAGGTCGGCGCCCACCGTGGTGCCCGAAGCGATACGAAGCGTGCTGTTGCCGCCGTTGACCTGGAAGTTCGACGAGCCCTGCCACTCGGCGTTGGTCTCGATGACAAGGGTGCCGTCGTTGACGATGGTGGCGCCGGAGTAGGTGCTGTTGGCGGAGAGCTTCGTGGTGCCGGAGCCGTTTTTGACGACCACGCCGCCGCCGGTGATCATCGGGGCGAAGGTGATACTGCCGGTGTGGTTGAACCGCAAGGTGGGTGGCGTCGCGGACGGGGCGCCGTCC
>CBIHRE010000346.1:0-5776 GCA_966212385.1 uncultured Akkermansia sp.
GACGCGCTCCTCGCCCCGCATCTCACCGAGCACCGCCGCCTTTTCCGCCGCGTCTCGCTCGACCTCGGCCGGAACCCCGACGCGGAAAAACTCCCGACCGACGAACGCGTGCGCCGCTCGCCCGAGAGCGACGACCCCGGCCTCGCCCGGCTCTACTTCGACTACGGCCGCTACCTCCTCATCAGCTCCTCCCGCCCCGGCACCCAGCCCGCCAACCTCCAAGGCATCTGGAACGACCACCTCAGCCCGCCCTGGGGCAGCAAATACACCATCAACATCAACACCGAGATGAACTACTGGCCGGCCGAGCCGACCAATCTCGCCGAATGCACCGAGCCGCTCTTCGCGATGGTCAAGGACCTCTCGGAAACCGGCGCGCGCCTCGCCCGCGATCACTATGGCGCGCGCGGCTGGGTCACGCACCACAACACCGATCTCTGGCGCGCCGCCGGCCCCATCGACGGCTCCTTCTACGGCATGTGGCCCATGGGCGGCGCCTGGCTCTCGCTCCACCTTTGGGAACACTACCTTTTCGGCGGCGACCGCGAATTTCTCGCCCGCACCTACCCGCTGCTCAAGGGCTCCGCCGAGTTCTTCCTCGACGCCCTCGTCGAGGACCCCGCCACCGGCCACCTCGTCACCAGCCCGTCCATGTCGCCGGAAAACGGACACCACTCCGGCGTCTCCCTCGCCGCCGGCCCGGCGATGGACAACCAGATCCTGCGCGATCTCTTCGACGCCTGCGTCCGCTCCGCCGCGATCCTGAAAACCGACGCCGACTTCGCGGCCCGCGTCGCCGCCGCCCGCGGCCGGCTCGCCCCCGACCGCGTCGGCGCCGCCGGCCAGCTCCAAGAATGGCGCGAGGACTGGGACGCCTCCGCGCCCGACCAGGCCCACCGCCACGTCTCGCACCTCTACGCGCTCTACCCGAGCAACCAGATTTCCCTCCGCCGCACTCCCGAGCTCGCCACCGCGGTGAAAAACACCCTCGAGAAACGCGGCGACATCTCCACCGGCTGGGCCATCGCCTGGCGCCTCAACCTCTGGGCTCGCCTGCACGACGGCGACCGCGCCCACAAGATCCTGCGCGCCCTGCTCGGCCCCGAGCGCACGTATCCAAATCTCTTTGACGCCCATCCGCCCTTCCAGATCGACGGCAACCTCGGCGGCGCCTCCGCCATCGCCGAGATGCTTCTTCAAAGCCAGGAACCTGCCGTCTCCGCCGAAGCCGCCCGCGCGTCTCAAAGTTCAGCTCCCAACTTTGAAATCGAACTCCTCCCCGCCCTCCCGCACGCTTGGCCGACCGGCTCCGTCACCGGCCTGCGCGCGCGCGGCGGCTTCGATGTGGACCTCGCGTGGAAAGACGGCGCGCTGACCACCGCGACGATCCGCTCCGCCCGCGGCGGCTCCACCCGCCTGCGCCTGGGCGGAATCACCCGCGAGCTCACGCTCCCCGCCGGCGGCAGCTTCACCTGGGACGGCCGTCCCTAAGCGACCTCAGCCAACCCCGACCCCATGCGCCGCGTTTTCCTCCTCACTGCCACCCTTCTCGCCTGCGCGACGGCCTCCCGGTCCGCCCCCGAGCCTCGCGAGTTTCCCCTCTGGCCGGGCAATCCGCCGGGCGTGGTCGAGGGGGCCACTCCCGGCGCCGACGACGGCACCGGCCGCTGGCGGAATGTCGGCATTCCGGGACTCCTACTCTACCAGCCCGACGGCCCCGCGCCCGAGGGAGGGCGTCCCGTTCTCATCGCCTGCCCGGGCGGCGGCTACACCCATCTCACGCGCCTCGTCGGGGCCGACGGCGCGGTCGACGCGCTGCTTCCCAAAGGCTTCGTCGTCGTGTCCCTCAAATATCGCACGCGCGGACCCTCGGTCGATGTCGAGGCCGACGCCCTCGCCGACGGCGAACGCGCCGTGCGCCTCGTCCGCCACCACGCCACGGAGTGGGGCGTCGATCCCCGCCGCGTCGGCATGGTCGGCTGGTCCGCCGGGGCCAATCTCGTGCTCAACGTCGCCTGCCACGCCGACGCCGGCCTGCCGGTGAGCGCCGATCCGGTGGAGCGCGTGAGCAGCCGGCCCGACTTCGTCGCGATGCTGAGCCCCTGGCCCGCCAAGCGCACGATCGAGGCGTATCCAATTCCTCGCGACGCCTCGCCCGCCTTCATCGCCTCCGCCGAGGACGACAAGACGGCGCCGACCGACTTCGCCCGCGGCATCGCCGCCGGCTACGCCTCCGCCGGCGCGACGCACCAGCTCTGGGTCGTGCCCGCCGGAGGCCACGGCGCCTTCACCATCGGTGCACCCGGCGAGGGCGGCGCCTGGCTGGAACGCTTTCTGCCTTGGCTGGCGAGCCTCCCGCTCTCCGCCCGCTGAGTCGCCCTCATGTCGTGGTTCATGCGCATCCTTCGGCAAACGCAGGCCTTGGCCGCATTCGCGCTCCTGGCCGCGGGGGCGTCGGCGGGGGAGCCCATTGATCGCGAAGCGCTGGTCTCGCGCCATTCGCCAGAGCTCCACGCCGTCGACTACGATTCGCCCTTCACGGTCGGCAACGGCGGCTTCGCCTTCACCGCCGACGTTACCGGGCTCCAGAGCGTCCTCGCCGACTACCACGAAAAGGGTCTGCCCACCGAGACGCTTTCCCGCTGGGCCTGGGTGCGGGACGAAAACCCGGAAAACCATCGGCTCGCCGACGCCAACCGCGACTTCATCCACCCCGACGGCTCCATCCACGGCTACCCCACCAACGCGGGCTCTCCCGCCGGCCAGTGGCTGCGTCGCAACCCGCGCATCCACCCGCTCGCCCAGATCGCACTCGATTGGAAAAAGCCCGACGGCTCCCCGTTCGTTCCCGCCGACGTCCGCGATATCGACCAGCGCCTCGACCTGTGGACCGGCACGCTTCGCAGCCGCTACACCCTCGGCGGCCACGCCGTCTCGGTCGCCACCGCCTGCCTCCCCGACAGCGACACCGTGCTCGTGCGCATCGAGTCCGACCTCGTCGCCTCCGGCGCGCTCGGCGTGAGACTCGCCTTCCCTCGCGGCCACGATCTCCAGGTCAAACACACGCCCGCCTACGACTGGTCGCAGCCCGAGTCGCATCGCTCTCTGCTCGTCTCGCCCACGCTCATCCGGCGCGCAGTCCAAGATTTGAGTTACGCGGTCGCCTTGAGCCTCCCGGCGGAGAAATCCCCCGACGCCCCGCACACATTCACGGTTCACGCGGAGCCCGGCCGCCACGTGCTCGAGCTCGCGGTGAACTTTTCGCCGACGCCCCGCGCCCCGGTCGTCTTCGACCTCGAGGCGATCGCGCGCCACTGGTCCGAGTTTTGGCGTCGCTCGGCCGCCGCCGATTTCACCGGTAGCACCAGCCCTCTCGCGCCCAAGCTAGAGCGTCGCATCGTTCTTTCCCAATACCTCACCGCCGTGCAGATGGCCGGCGACGTGCCCCCGGCCGAGAGTGGCCTCACCTGCGCCACCTGGTATGGCAAGCACCACACCGAGATGATCTGGTGGCACGCCGCGCACTTCGCGCTCTGGGGCCGCCCCGAGCTCCTCGCGCGCAACCTCGATTGGTATGCTTCGCGTCTTCCCGAGGCGCGCGAGATCGCCGCCGGCCGCGGCCTGCGCGGCGCGCGCTGGGCCAAGATGGTCGGCCCCGAATTGCGCGAGAGCCCGGGCGGCAACCCGCTCATCGTCTGGAACCAGCCACACCCGATCTATCTCGCCGAGCTGCTTTACCGCGCCTCGCCCTCGGCCGCCGCGCTCGAGCGCTACGCCCCGCTCGTGCAGGAGACCGCCGAGTGCCTCGCCTCCATGCTCTGGCTGGATCCGAAACGCGACCGCTACGTGCTCGGCCCGCCGCTCTGGATCGCGCAGGAAATCTACGACCAGGCCACGAGCCAAAATCCCGGCTTCGAGCTCGCCTACTGGCGCTGGACGCTGCGGCTCGCGCAAACCTGGCGCGAGCGCCGCGGCCTGTCGCGGGAACCGCTTTGGGACGACATCGTCGCCCGCCTTTCCCCGCTTCCGGAAAAGGACGGCAAATACGTCGCCCTCGAGTCGACGCCCGACACTTGGGACAACATCGACAGCCGCCACGACCACCCGAGCATGCTCATGTCGCTCGGCGTCCTGCCGGCGCAGCCCGCGTTCGTCGACCGGGCCACCATGGAGCGCACCCTCGACGCCGTTCTACGTGACTGGGATTGGGAGACCAAAATCTGGGGCTGGGACTACCCGATGATCGCCATGACCGCGGCCCGCCTCGGCCGCTCGCAGGACGCCGTCGAAATCCTCCTGCGCGAAGGCCCCAACAACCGCTATCTCCCCAACGGCCATTGCCCGCAGCGGCCCGAAAGCCGCACCGCACGCGTCGCCAAACCCGGCCAGCCCCGCTACGACCTCGGCGTCTACCTCCCCGCCAATGGCGCCTTTCTCTCCGCCGTCGCGCTGATGCTCGGCGGCTGGGGAGGGGCTGATGGCGAACACCCGGGTTTGCCGCGCGACGGTTCCTGGAAAGTCCGCGCCGAAGGCTGGCGCCCGCTCCCCTGACGCGCCCCGCCATTCATTCAACCCGACCGCGTCTCCCCCATTCTCATGCCCCTCCCGCGCCCCCTCCTCGCGACATTTCTCCTCGCGCTTCTCGTCTCACCCGCCGCCCTGAGCGCGAAGGAAATCTTCCCCTTCCGCGATCCCGATCTGCCCCTCGACAAGCGCGTCGACGACCTGATCTCGCGCATGACGGTCGAGGAGAAGATCGGTCAGACCATGATGGCCTCGCCGGAGATCCCGCGCCTCGGCATCCCGCGCTACGACTGGTGGAACGAGGCCCTGCACGGGGTCGCGCGCAACGGCGTCGCCACCGTTTTTCCGCAGGCCATCGCCCTCGCCGCAACGTGGAATCCCGAGCTCCACCATCGCGTCGCCGAGACCATCGCCACCGAGGCCCGCGCCAAAAACAACGAGGTTCTCGACGCCCCCAAAGCCGATGGCGGCACCAAGCGTTACCAAGGCCTCACCATCTGGTCGCCCAACATTAACATCTTCCGCGACCCGCGCTGGGGCCGAGGCCAGGAGACCTACGGCGAGGACCCCTTTCTCACGAGCCGCTTCGCCGTCGCCTTCGTCAAAGGCCTCCAAGGCGAGGATCCGCGCTACCTCAAGACCGTCGCCACAGTGAAGCACTTTGCCGTGCACAGCGGCCCCGAGCCCGACCGCCACCAGTTCGACGCCAAAGTGAGCGAACGCGATCTCTGGGAGACCTACCTGCCCGCCTTCGAGGCCGGCATCGTCGAGGGCGGCGCCACCTCGCTCATGAGCGCCTACAACGCCGTCAACGGCGTCCCCGCCCCCGCCAACACCGACCTGCTGCAAAAGATCCTCCGCGAGAAATGGGGCTTCTCCGGCGCCGTCGTGGGCGACGTGGACAACGTCGCCGACATGTGGCGGCCCAAGGCCCACCTCTACTCGAAGGACGCCGCCGAGGCCTCCGCCGCCGCGATCAAGGCCGGCAACGACCTCTGCTCCGGCAAAACCTACGAGGCGCTGGGCGAGGCCCTGAAACGCGGCCTCGTCACCGAGGCCGACATCGACGCCGCCCTCCGCCGCCTCTTCACCCTGCGCTTCCGCCTCGGCCAGTTCGATCCCGCCGAGCGCGTGCCCTACCGCGCCAGCCCCGCCTCCGCCAACACCCGCCCGGACAACGACCGCCTCGCCCTCGAGGCCGCGCGCCAGAGCCTCGTCCTGCTCAAAAACGACGGCACCCTGCCCTTCGACG
>CBIHRE010000347.1:0-5768 GCA_966212385.1 uncultured Akkermansia sp.
CGGCTGGCGGAAGCGGATGTCGAGGCGTATTTGCAACGCGTGCATGTGCTCGACAAGGCGGGGGCTTACGCGATCCAGGAGCACGGCGAGATGATCGTGGCGGCGCGGCGCGGATCGCTCAGCAACATCATCGGGCTGCCGCAGGACGAGGTGAGAGAACTTTTGACCCGCCACGGCATCCTGCGCTGATTGCGGCCCGTCCATTTCGCCGCATGCCCGCCCTCGTTTCCGATCCCCGCGTTTCCGCGCCGTCGCCGTCTTCGCGACGGAGGGCGCACGCGTTGGACGAGAAGGGGCCTTCGTGGAAGGCGGGCTTGGTCGGCACCGTGCTCGCCCACCTGGTCGTGGTGCTCGTGTTGCTGACCTTGCCACGGGATTTGTTGGAGCTCGACCGGGCGGTGTCCACGCCGGAACGGAATCGCAGTTTCGAGATAGAGCTGAGCCCGGAATTGTTCCCGTCGGCGCCGCCGCTTCCGACGCCGCGTTTTGTGGAGGTCAATCCCGCCGCGCCGGAAAACGCGCCGGACAAGGCGCCTTTTGTCGGCGCGCAGAACCAGCAGGCGGCGCAGCCGGTGCCCACTCCCGATGGCGTGAACGACACGCCGAAGGTCGATGGGGATGGTAAGGAAACCGCGACCGCGATCGTGAGCGGCATCGGCAAGGAACCGGAGCCGGCGCGCGCTTCGGAAGTTCTGGAGCAGGTTTTCACTCCGAAGCAGCCGGACGTGGCGCAGGACGATCCGGCGGAGAAGCCCTCGGCGGAGCAGGCGGCGCGGGCGGTGAACGCTTTGCCGGGCGGGGAACAGGTGCTGGGCGAGGCGGATGGCGGGATCGGCTCGACCGTGACCAAGTTGCCTCCGGTGAACGGCGCGGAGAGCGGACCGGACGCCAAGGCGGGCAGCGCCCGGGGCAAGGCCGCCACGGGCGGATATTTTTCGGGCACGCCGCGGATCAACCGGGAGCGTCCGATGGAACGTCCCCGCCTCACCGAGACCGTCGATGCGCGGCAAACTCCCACGATCAAAAATCAGTTCGGCTCGAAGAACATCGGCGCGGTCGCCTACAACGCGAAGTGGAGCGCCTACGGGGAGTATATGCAGCGGCTGATCGACGCCGTGCAGGCGCAGTGGGAGCGGCTCATCCTGCGCAGTTCGTTTTACCCGACCTCGGGGGCCTTGGTGAAGGTCGCGTTCAAGATCGACGCGAAGGGCGAGATCTCGGAGATCGTGCACGTGGAGGGCTCGGGCGGCGAACTCGCGCAGCGCCTTTGCGTGAGCGCGATCACCGAGCGCGCGCCTTACGGGGAATGGACCGAGGACATGATCGCGGTGCTGGGCCGCGAGCAGGAGCTGACCTTCACTTTTTACTACCAATGAGCGACGCCACCACGACCGAATCCGATCTGCCCCTGCATGAAGGCGTGGAGGTGCTCACGCGCGCGCCCGGTGGGCTGGTCGCCTTCGACAAGCCGGCGGGCGTGCTTTCCCACCCGAACATGAAGAGCGAGCAACCGCGCGCGCTGCTGACCTGCGACTACTCGATCGAGGGCGAGTTCTTCCGCTGGACCGACGCCGCGGGCAAGCACCGCACGATGTGGCTGCTCAACCGGCTCGATTCGCACACCTCGGGCGTGATTCTCGGGGTGTGCGACAACACCGAGCTCGCGACGCGCATCCGGGCCTTGTTTCGCGAGAAACACATCCGCAAGGTTTACCATGCGCTCGTGTTCGGTAAGACCTCGCACCCGACGGCGCTCTGGAAGGACCGGCTCGCGATCGAGAAACGCGGCGGCCAGGTGCGCACGAAGGCGGGCGAGGGCATCCCGAGCGAGTGCGAGATGAAGGTGCTGAGGCAGCGGCGCGATCCCTCGATGGCGCTGACGCTGATCGAGCTGACTCCGCGCACGGGTCGCAGCCACCAGTTGCGCGTGCAGTGCGCGCATCGTCGGCTGCCTATCGTGGGTGACGCGACCTATGGCGACTTTGGCGCGAACCGGGCGCTGGCGAAGGCGACAGGCGTGAAACGGCTTTGCCTGCATTCGCACGAGACGCGCTTCGACTACGAGGTCGAGGGGCGCGCGGTGAAGTTCGTCGCGACCGCGCCGACGCCGGCGGAGTTTTTGAAACTGCTGTGAGACCGAGGCGGGGGGCGGCCTACAAAAGGGCCGCGGCGACCAAGACGGTCCGGGCATGGAGACGGGCGGTGTGCTCGCGGTCGCGGTTGTAGCCGCCGCCGTAGAGAACGACCGTCGGGATACTGCGGCGTCGGACGAGTTCGTCGAGGACGAAGGCGTCGCGCGCGGCCATGTCGGCGTCGGTAAGGCGCATCTGGCCGAAGCGGTCGTGCTCGTGCGGATCGGCGCCGCTCAACCAGAAGGCGAGCTCGGGACGATGCTCGTCGAGCGCGGGCGGGAGCGTGGCCTCGAGTTGTTCGAGATAATCGGCGCCCCGCACCCAGCGGGGCAGGGGAATATCGAGCGAGCCGGGCGGTTTGATCGAGGGGTAGTTGCGGCCGACGTGGATCGAGTAGGTGAAGACGCGGGCGTCGCCGGCAAAGAGGTGCGCGGTGCCGTCGCCGTGGTGGGCGTCGGTATCGACGACCAGGATACGAAGGGCGGGGCGGCGCGCGTGGACGGCGCGGATGGCCACCGCGACGTCGTTGAGCACGCAGTAGCCGAGGCCGCGGTCGGCGTGGGCGTGATGGGTGCCACCGGCGAGATTGGCGGCGAGACCGTCGGCGAGGGCGGCCTCGGTCGCGAGAAGCGTGCCGCCGGTCTCCAGGCGGGAGCGCTCGAGGAGGGCTTCGCCGGCGGGCAGGCCCAGTTTTAACGCTTCGGCGGACGCGAGGTCGCCGCGACGGATTTTCTCGAGGTAGGCGTCGGTGTGGACGCGGCGAAGATCCTCGAGCGGAGCGTGCGCGGCGTCGAGGATTCGTAGGCCGGCGGGCACGGCGGCGCGGATCATCGCCTCGGCGCGCCAGAATTTGTCCATCGGGAAGGGATGGCTCTCGGGCAGCGGAAAGTAGTAGTCGCGGTGGTAGAAGCAGCGCACGGCGGCGACGGAAAAGACGATACGGGGCGGCCAGGTCAGGCGGAATCACGGGCGAGACGCCCGTGCCACGTCAGTAGATCCAGACAAGATCGTCGGGTTGGCCGCTGTTGGCCTCGACGGGATGGCCGCCGCCGTCCGCGCCGTCGACGTGGACGCTCCAGACGCGGGGAGACTCGCCGAGGTCGAAGCGAAGCGCGGCATCGGAAAAGGGATCCGCGGGCGGGGCCGGCAGGATACCGGCGGCGACGATTTCGTCCCATGGGGCGGGGCGGCCATGGATGCGCCAGGCGAGCAGGCCGCAGACGGCGGAGCGCTGGGCTTCGCGGCGGCAGGCGGAGGCGATAAGCACGTCCCAAGGCGGGGTGAGGTAGATCGCGAGAAGTTTGCCCACGGGGTTGGGCGTGGCCTCCATGTCGGCGCGCGCGCGGAGGAGAAACTCGAACGTGGAGGGGCTGTCTTCGCTGGTGTAGTCGTAGAACGCGCCGAGCTGCTTGCGGTAGGCCTGCAAGGTCGGCGCGGTCACCTCTCCGTAGATGGCGCGGGGAAAACGGGAGGAGGCGGCAAAAGCGGCGAGATACGGGGCGAGGTCGGCTTCATAGGCGGCGAGCGTGGCTTCCCGGTCGAGCAGGCGGTGTTGGCTGATGCCCAGGCCGAGTTCTCCCGGCTCCAGTGATTCCGCTTCGGCCATGCCGAGGCTGGAGACGGCGGAGAGCAGAAGATCCGGGTCGTCGGTTTGAGGCATGCGTTCGACGATGACGCGATAGACGTGGAAATATTCGCCACGCAGCGCGCGACTCAGGGCGACGCCGAGGAGCGGTTCATCCGCCTGCAATTCCGCCAAGAGCGCTCGCGCCTCGGCGGCGGGAAAGGCCGGGGAGCGCGCCAAGGCGTGGGCGCCGTCGAGGGCGCATTGCCAGACGCCGGTGGCGTGGATCAGCGGGATGAGACCTTCTTGGGCACCGAGGGCGGCGCGGGCTTGGGCGAGATTTTGGCGCACCAAAGCGAGCGCGGCGGGCCAGTCCCCGGCGCTCAGCAGGCGGCGGGCCTGGATGGTGCGCAGGCCGGCGATCTTTCGCAGCGGGTGGTGGTCGGGAAAAGGGGTTTCCGGGCCGTGGATAGGCGGGAAGACAAGGGTCTCGCCGGGGCCGAGGGTGAAGCTTTCCAAGGCGGCGAGCGCGGGGGCCAGTTGTTCCGGCGAGAGGTCCGGCAGGGGGGAGTCGGCGGATTCATTCGCCAGCGGAGATTCCGTGGTATCGAGCGGCGCGAGCGTGCGAAGGAAATGATCGAAGCCTTCGCGCCAGCGAGGAAGCGCGTCCGCGCCGATCGGGGGGGCGGGCGCTTCGATCCGGCTCTGCGGGCGGGGATCCTTTGTGGGAGCTGGGACGGTGGCGCAGCCGGGCAAAAGAAGGAGCAGGGCGGCGGAGAGCAGCGCGAGCAGCGGTCGGCGAAGACGAGGGGAGGGGCGCACGCGCGGACATTAGGCGGCGGCCGCGGGGAAGAAAGGCCGCGTTCGATAATTTTTTCCGCGCGAGGGCCGGGCTCGTGGCTCGGCGCTTGCGCGGGCGGCGTGCGCTGGCGTGCAATTCGCTTACACGTCGCGCCGATGACTCCCGTCGTTTCGCCTCCATCCGCCTCTTCTCCCCGCGCCGCGGAAGCGCGGCGGCTTCGCGGCCCGCGTTTGCTGGAGCTCGGGCTGGCGGGATGGACGGCGGCGGTCTTCGTTTTTCTCTACCTGCCGATCGTGGTGCTGGTGGCGTATTCGTTCAACACGTCGAAGCTGAACATCGTGTGGGAGGGCTTCACGTTTCGCTGGTATGGAGAGCTTTTCCATCACACGCCGTTGATCCGGGCCTTGAAAAACAGCCTGGGCATCGCCGCGGCGGCCACGAGCTTGAGCGTTGCGCTGGGCACGACGGGCGCGTGGTTGCTGCACCGGTATCGTTATCGCTTCGCGCGGACTTTGAACGCGCTGATTTGCGTGCCGATGGTGATGCCGGAGATCGTGATGGGCATCAGCCTGCTGGTGTTTTTCGCCTTCGCCGGAATCGACGCGGGGCATCTCACGGTGATCCTGGCGCACACGACCTTCTGCTTTCCCTTCGTGCTGGTGGCGGTGCAGGCTCGCTTGCAAGGGCTGGATCCGGCGCTCGAGGAGGCGGCGCTGGATCTGGGGGCGACGCCGGCGCGGGCCTTTTGGCTGGTGATCCTGCCCTGTCTGAGGCCGGCGGTGATCTCGGGCGCGCTCATGGCTTTCACGCTGTCGATGGACGAGCTCATCATCACCGTGTTCACCGCCGGACCCGATTCGCGCACGCTGCCGATGCAGGTCTACGGCATGGCCAAGGTGGGCCTGAACCCGATGCTCAACGCGCTGTCGGCGATCTTCATCGTGACAACGATCGCCTTCGTGCTCTTCACCGAACATCTGCGCCGGATGGCCGCGCGCTGACACCCGATTTTTCCAATCCCATGAAAACGCTCCGCACCCTCCTCGCCCTCGGCTTGGCCGCGCTTTGCGCCTTGGTCGTCGTCGGCGCCCCCGCCGCGCCCAAGAAGAAGAAAGGCGAACTCAACCTCTTCGCCTGGTCGGAATACATCCCGCAGGCCGTGCTCGACGGCTTCACCGAAGAGACGGGCATCAAGGTCAACTACGAGACCTATGCCTCGGGCGAGGAGATGTTGGCCAAGCTCGCCGCCGGTCGCGCGCGCTACGATCTC
>CBIHRE010000348.1:0-5737 GCA_966212385.1 uncultured Akkermansia sp.
CCCACCGCCCCCGGTTCGGCCGCCTCCGGCGCGACGGCCGGCGCAGGTCCATCGATGGCCAACACCCGCGTCGACACCGCCAGCGGCCCCGCCCTCGCCTGGGATGTGCCCGCCGGCTGGAGCGCCGGCCCGGAGCGTCCGATGCGCAAGGCCACCCTGCTTATCCCCGGCGAAACGGGCGCTCCCGGCGCCGAGCTTTCCGTCACCGCCTTCCCCGGCGACGTCGGTGGCAACCTCGCCAACGTCAACCGCTGGCGCCAGCAGCTCTCCCTCCCGCCGATCGGCGAAGCCGAGCTCGGCTCCGCGCTGCAACACCTCGACGTCGGCGCTCTGCACGTCGATTTCGTCGAACTGGTCGGTCCCGCGAAGCCGCCCGCCTCGCCGCAACGCGTCCTCGGCGCCATCGTGCCCTATGCGGGCGCGACCTGGTTTTTTAAGCTGACCGGCCCCGACGCCTTGGTCGCGCGCGAACGCGAAAACTTTCTCTCCTTCGTCCGCGGCCTTCGCCCCGCCTCCTAAAAGCGAGGAGCAGGGACCGGGGAGCTTGGAGCCAACTCTTCGAGCCACCCGCCCCGTCCTCCCACCCTGACCGCCCCCCCCGCTCCCATCTCCTCGCCCTCCGCACCTCGCTCCGCCATGCGCGAACTTTACCGCGAATTCGTCCGCTTCTTCATCTCGCTCCGGCTGACGGTGGCCCTGCTCGCGCTGTCCGCGCTGCTCGTCTTTTTCGCCACCATCGACCAAGTCCACCTTGGCATCTGGGCGGTGCAGGAAAAGTGGTTCAAGAGCCTGATCGTCTTGCACGACATCAAAGGCTTCCCGACCCCCGTTTTCCCCGGCGGCTACTTCATCGGCGGGCTCCTTCTCCTCAACCTGATCGCCGCGCACGCCAAGCGCTTCGCCTTCACCTGGAAAAAAGCCGGCATCCAGCTCGTCCATTTCGGCCTCATTCTCCTTCTGCTCGGCGAGCTTTTCACCGGCCTCTTCCAGGAAGAGTATCAGATGCGCCTCGATGAGGGGCAGACCAAGAACTACTCCGAAAGCTGGCGCTTCAACGAGCTCGCCATCGTCGACACCACCGCGCCCGCCGAGGACGTCGTCACGGTCATTCCCGAAAAGCGCCTCGCCCGTGCCGCCGAGCGCCAGGACGAGATTCAGGTTCCGGCCTTGCCCTTCCGCGTCGTGCCCCGCGCCTATTATCCCAACGCCGCCCTCGCCGGCAAAGAGCAGGCCCCGCCGATGCTCAAGCCGGTGGAAAACAGCTCCAACCGCGGCCTCGGTCCCAGTCTGCTTCTCGCTCCGCTACCCATGACCTATAAGCAGGATCAGCGGAACCTGCCCGCCGCGCTGGTCGAGCTCATCGGCACGGAAGGCAGCCTCGGCGTCTTCCTCGTCTCCACGATGATCACGGAACCGGAACGGTTCAGCTACGCCGGACGCGAGTGGACGCTCTCGCTGCGTTTCCAACGCGCTTACAAGCCCTACTCGATCACGCTCCTTGATTTTTCCCACGACCGCTACGCCGGCACCGACATCCCGAAAAATTTCTCCAGCCGCGTGCGCCTCACCACGAACGACGGCGTCAACGACCGCGAGGTGCTCATTTTCATGAACAACCCGCTGCGCCACGACGGAACGACTTTCTATCAGGCGGGCTTCGACAACGACGACAAGACCACCATCCTCCAGGTCGTGCGCAACCCGTCATGGCTCATCCCCTACCTGAGCTGCCTGCTCATGGCCGTGGGCCTCTTCTGGCAATTCGGCTGGCATCTCGTCGTGTTTATCGCGCGCCGCGGCTCGCCCTCCCTGCCCAAGTCCGAGGCCGAGGCTCCCGCGCCGATCATCGCGCTCGGACTCGTGCTCGCGCTACGCTTGTTCGCCGGCTTGGTCGGCCTGTGGGTGGGCGCCTCCTCGGACGGCACGCCCGCCGCGGTGGGGCTCGGCGTGCTCGCGATCGAGTTTGTCGCCTGCTCGGCGCTCCTCGTCGGACTCGCCACGCGCGGCGCATGGAGCCGCCCCGTCCTCGGCGCCTACTCCTGGGCCTCGCTCCTTCTCCTCGCCGGCGTGCTCGCCTACGGTTTCCTCGGCGGCGACATCTACGACGCCATCCTTCGCTGGGTCCTGATCGGGCTTCACCTCCTGACCGCATCCGCCCTCCTCGCCCTCGCCCGGTCCGTGCGCCGCCCCGAACTCGAAGCCTGGTTCTCCGCCCCGCGCCCGCGCGCCTCGTCCGCCACCGCCACCAGCTGAGCCGTCTGCCGCCATGAAGAAATTTCTCCCCTTTCTCGTCCTTCTCCTCGGCCTCGCCTACGTCGCCTGGACGCTGCAACCGCCCGAGCGCCCCGCCGACGGACCCGACTACGTCGCTTTCGGCCGGCTGCCCGTCCTCGTCGGAGGTCGTATCAAGCCGCTCGATACCGTGGCGCGCACCACCCTGCTCCAATTCCAAGGCCGCCAGACCGTGCGCCTCGCCGACGGCGCCAAGCTCGCCCCCTCCCGCTGGATCGCCGACGTCCTCCTCGACGACCGCAAAGCCAACGGCTACCAGGTCTTCGAGGTCGTCCACCCCGACCTCCTCGCCCTGCTCAAACTCAAGGAGGAGGATGGCGCCGGGAAAAAGCGCTTTTCCTACGAGCAACTCTCGCCCGGCTTGGAAGAGCTCCAGCGCCAGGCCGGCCTCGCCCAAGCCGTCGAGGCGCAGCGCCGCACGCCCTTCCAGCGCGCCGTCATCGCGCTTCGCGACAACGTCGGCCTCTACGTGAAGCTCCAAGCCTCGCTCGTCCCGCCCGAGCTCGATGATCCGCTCCGCGCCCTCACCGAGTTCCAGAACAAGCTGCCCGCCGGCATCGAAGCCGTGCGCCTGCGCGAGCAGAAGCAGGCCCACGACGAGGCGGCCGCCACCGCCCTCATCAACATGTTCCACCGCTTCGACTTCATGGCCAAGGCCAGCCAGTTGCTCGCCGTGCCCCCGGCGGACTCGGACAAGGACGACACCGCCTGGCGCGGCACCGGCGAAGCGCTCCTGGACGTTTTTCAAAGCGGAAAAATCGACGTCCACGCTCTCAGCTACGCCACGCTCGCCCAACTGTGGCGCGACGGCGACGCCGCCCATTTCAACGAGCTCCTCGGCAAGCTCCGCGCCCTGTCGGAAAACCGCTTCGCCAAGCAACTGGCCAAAGTCGACGCCGAGACCCGTTTCAAGGCCGCCGCGCCCTTCTATTCCGGAATGAGGCTCTTTGTCGCCGCGCTGCTCCTCGCCCTGCTCTCCTGGCTCGTATGGCCCGAGGCGTTTTCCCGCGCCTCCTTTTATCTCCTCGGCCTCAGTTTCCTCGTGATGAGCGCCGGCATTGTCGTGCGCATGTGGATTGAAGGCCGCCCTCCGGTCACCAATCTCTACTCCTCGGCGCTCTTCGTCGCCTGGGGCTCCGTCGGGCTCTGCCTCGTGCTCGAGAAACTGCATCCGCGCGGCCTCGCCTCCGCCGTCGGCGGCGTCACCGGCTTCGCGGGCCTGATCATCGCCCACCATCTCTCGCTCGGCGGCGATACCATGCAGATGATGCAGGCAGTGCTGGACTCGAACTTCTGGTTGGCGACGCACGTGGTCGTCATCACCATCGGCTACAGCGCCACCTACCTCGCCGGTTTCCTCGCCGCGCTCTACATCATCCGCGGGGCATTCACCAGCGGCCTCGACGCCGCCACCGCCTCCGCGCTCGAGCGCATGGTCTACGGCATCACCTGCTTCGCCACGCTCTTCAGCCTGGTCGGCACCATCCTTGGCGGCATCTGGGCCGACCAGTCTTGGGGCCGCTTCTGGGGTTGGGACCCGAAGGAAAACGGCGCCCTCATCATCGTGATCTGGAACGCGCTCATCCTGCACGTGCGCTGGGGTCGCCTCTGCGGAGCGCGAGGTTTCATGGCGCTTGCCGTGTTCGGCAACGTCGTCACCACCTGGAGCTGGTTTGGCACCAACATGCTCGGCGTCGGCCTGCACAGCTACGGATTCATGGACCGCGCCTTCCCTTGGCTCGTCGGCTTCGCCGCCACGCAGCTCGCGCTCATCGCCCTCGCCACCCTGCCCGGCCTGCCTTGGCTTAGTCGCGAAAGCGCGGACCGCCGCCTGGCGACCTGATACAACAGCAGCTCTTCGTATCCGGATTTGAGGTGGACGGGCGCGTCCCTACGCCCGTGGTTCGTGACGAACTCAACCAGCAGCCCCGTTACTCCGCCACCTTCGTCAGCGAGGGAGGCGCGTTGAGCGTCAGCGAGAGCGATCCCGGCTCGAAGATGCCGCCGGCGAAATCGCGCCCCAGCGCCGCGGCGGTGACCACGAAGCGCGTTTTGTTGCGCGTCTTTTCGTCGCGCAGCTCCACCGCCTTCACAATCCACTGCTCGCCGATTTTCTTCAGCTCGACCACGCGCATCGACTTCAACACGCGTTCGCCCTCACCTAGTTGCTCGGCTTGGACGAGCGCATGGTATTGCGGATCCAGATACACGCGCATCGCCGCCAAGTCCGGCCGACGCGCCGCGAGCGAGGCGGGCGGATAAAGAAGAAACGCGTCGGCCGGGCGATCGTTCAGCCGGGTCTTCCCCTCGTAGACGAAATCGCTCCAGTAAAGGAACGGCATCTGAAGGTCGAAGGCCGACAAATCCGTGCCCGCGAGCGGCGCGAAAAGCGCACCTTCGTCCAACGTGATCGACGACGCCCCGTCGGCCGCGGGCCATTGCCACGCGGCCGGCTTGGGGCCGCCTTGAACCAGCAGTCGCTGTTCGGCCTTGGCCGCGCCTACGCCACCCGCCGGCGTCGCGGAGTCGGTCAAGGGCCGGATGGCCAGCCGCGTGACCGGACCTTCGCCATTCCGCCCACCCCAAAGGCGGCCGGGGATACGGCGCACGTCTCCGCGCCTCGGCAACACGCGGAGCTCAAACTCGAGGTAGTAATCGCCGTCCGGCCCGGCCGCGCGCATCTCGCGCAAAATCTCCGCCCCCTGTTTTTGATCGGGCGGTGAAAGCTGCACGTAACGCGGCGCCGGTCGGTTCAGACGCGATTGCGCCGCGAGCGGAGCAGGCGCCAAACCGGCGGTGGCGAGGGCAAACAAAAAGCAGACGGACAAAGCCGTCTGCCGGGGGGAAGAAGGGCGGTGGCGGGCCACGCGCGTGGAGACCTCGACTTTACTTGGCGGGTTCCGTGGTCGCCGGAGCCGGGGCGGCGGGCGCGGCCTCGGGAGCGGGGAGCGTCACCGCGGGCGCGGCGGCCTCGGGAGCCGGAGTCGCGGCGGGGGCGGCAGGCGCGGGGGCAGGAGCCGCGGCCGGCACCGACATCGTCGGCAAGGTGGTCTTGGTGCGCTCGGCGTGGTGTTGATAGATATGAGCCAGGTAGAGACCGAAGCTGATGACGAAGAAGGCGATGGCGCCATTGCGGGTCAAAGTCGCCAGCACGTTGCCGGTGTCGGCGCCGAAGGTCGCCTCCGTCATGCCGCCGCCCAAAGCGGCGCCCACGCCGCCGTCGGACTTGGACTTCTGCATCAAGACGACGAGCACCAAGAAAACCGAAAGGAGGACCAAGACAAAGGTGAGGAGCCAGATGACAATGGACATGGAAAAGGAGCACCACACCTGTCGGCCGCGCCTTTGTCAACGGCGCGCCCAAGCACGAAAAATTTAGTCCCGCGTCCTTTCTTTTTCTGCAACCGGCCGGGAGCATCGGCGTCTAGCCCCGCGGTCTCTCCCA